>NZ_JBWKKP010000015.1:2882-9031 GCF_056431485.1 Streptomyces sp. NPDC045899 | reverse complement strand
CTACCACGTGATGCGGGGCTACTTCGAGGACGAGAGGGCCACCGCCCGCGCGATCACCCCGGACGGCTGGCTGCGGACCGGTGTCACCGGGGCGGGCCGCTCGGGGCCGCCGCCGAAGCGGGCTTCGGCGGCGGGTGGTGTTATGCCTTGCCCGCGGGGGCGGGGCCGACCGGGTCGTCCGCGCCGTCGCCGTCCTGCGGCGGGTCCGGCGGGGTGGCCGGGCCGATGCGGATCTCGAACTCGCCGTCGTACTTCTCGTGTCCGGCGATGACGGCCATCTCGACCGCCTCCTCGCCCTTCTCGCCCCGGACGATCAGCGGGTCGCGGCGCAGGTCCCGCAGCAGGGCCCAGCAGAGCCCCACCATCACCAGGGTGAACGGGGCCGCCACCAGGATCGTCAGGTTCTGGAGTCCGGTGAGGGCGTCGTCCCCACCACCGCCGATCAGCAGCATGATGGCCGCGACACCACCGGTGACCACACCCCAGAAGATCACCACGAACCGGGTGGGTTCGAAGGCGCCCTTCTGCGAGAGCGTGCCCATCACGATGGACGCCGCGTCCGCGCCGGAGACGAAGAAGATGCCGACCAGGACCATCACCAGGACGCTCATCACGCCCGCGATCGGGTACTGGTCGAGCACACCGAAGAGCTGGCCCTCGGGCGTGGTCTCCTTGCCCAGGCGGCCCGCGGCCTCCAGCTTCATCGCCGAACCGCCGAAGATGGCGAACCACAGCAGGCTGACGGTGCTCGGCACGAGGATCACACCGCCGACGAACTGCCGGATGGTGCGGCCGCGGCTGATGCGCGCGATGAACATGCCGACGAACGGCGTCCAGGAGATCCACCAGGCCCAGTAGAAGACCGTCCAGCTGCTCAGCCAGTCGGCGACCGTCTGGCCGCCGGTGGCCTCGGTACGGCCCATGAGCTGGGGCAGGTCACCGAGGTAGCCGCCGATCGAGGTGGGCAGCAGATCGAGGATGATGATCGTCGGGCCCGCGATGAACACGAAGACGGCCAGGAACAGCGCCAGCACCATATTGATGTTGGACAGCCACTGGATGCCCTTGGCGACACCGGAGACCGCGGAGGCGATGAACGCCGCGGTGAGGATCGCGATGACCGCCACCAGCAGCGAGGTGCCGACATCGCTCTTCCAGCCCAGCACCTCGACACCGCTGCCGATCTGGAGCGCGCCCAGGCCCAGCGAGGCGGCGGAACCGAAGAGGGTGGCGAAGATGGCGAGGATGTCGATGACCCGGCCGACCCAGCCGTTGGCGTGGCCACGGCCGATCAGCGGGGTGAAGACGGCACTTATGGTCTGCCTGCGGCCACGCCGGAAGGTGCTGTAGGCGATGGCCAGACCGACCACGGCGTAGATGGCCCACGGGTGCAGCGTCCAGTGGAACAGCGTGGTGGCCATGGCCGTTTCCATGGCGTCGGCCGCGCCCTTGGGGTCGGTGCCCGGCGGTGGGTTCACGAAGTGCGAGAGCGGCTCGCTCACGCCGTAGAACATCAGGCCGATGCCCATGCCCGCGCTGAACATCATCGCGACCCATGAGACGGTGCGGAACTCGGGCTCCTCGCCCTCCTTGCCGAGCGTGATCTTGCCGTAACGGCTCATGGCCAGCCACAGCGCGAAGATCACGAAGCCCGACGCGGCGAGTACGAAGGCCCAGCCACCGTTGTGGATCAGCCCGGTCAGCATGCTGCCCGAGGCGTCCTCCAGGGTGTCGGTGGAGGCCGCGCCCCAGACCACGAAGGCGAGCGTGAGCGCGGCGGAGACGCCGAACACCACGCGGTCCGTCTGGGGAGCCCGGTGCTCCGGTCCCCCCGAGCCCCCGGCTTGAGCTGTTGTGCCCGGAGGACCGCCCTTGGCGTCCCCCGTGGTCTTACCTGTCTCCGTCACGCAAGAACCTCTCACTGGATTTCACTGAATGTGAACAACGTTTGACCGACGACGTTCCGGCTACCCAGCAGATGGACGCGTATGCCATTTTCCGTGGCACCGCTGCCTCCCGTATCACCAGGTCAGCGCCGGTTTCCCCATCTTCTCGACGGATCGGGCACACCCCCGGCGGCTGCCATGGGGGCGGTTCTTCCGGTCAGCGGTCATCCACGGGCCGTCCGATGGGTCACGGGTGGGGTGGCGGCGCGCTGATGTGCGGCGCACTGTACCCGAGGGTCCGGGCCGTCGTACCCCTTCCGACGTCGGGTTTCTCCGCGCTGCCACCGTGGGTGGCCGGCGCGGGGAGGTGGGGGGGGGGGGGGGGGGGGGAAAAAAGAAGAGGGGGGGGGGGGGGGGGGGGGGGGGGGGGGGGGGGGGGGGTGCCCCCCCCCCCCCCCCCCCCCCCCACCTCCGCCGAGGGGTCAGCCGGTGGTGTGCGCGGAGGGCATGTGGTCGCCCTGCCGCCCCGGCTCCGGCTCCGCGACGCCCTTGGTCAGCGGGCCGGTGGCCGGTGGGCCGGCGGTGGTGTCCGGTACCCCGCCGACCAGCGGCAGCCGGGCGGAGGTGCGGGGCAGATCCAGGGTCAGCCGCGGGGTGGTGTCCGGCCGTTCGATGAGGCCCGCGTCGGTCCCGGCGATGATCAGGGCGAGCCGGTGTCCGGCCGGGACGACGTGGTCGGTGGCGGCCAGGTCGAGGGTGAGGGTGTAGCGCTTGCCCGGGGTCAGCGGGCGGCCCGTGCCGTCCCCGGCGTAGGTGCCGAGGTCGGCCCAGCCACGGCTGATGACCGTGTGGTCGACCCGGGCCGGATCGGCGGCGGTCTCCTTGAAGCAGGCGCTGTCGCCCTCGGTGCTGCTCCCCCAGCAGGTGCGCCGGTCATGGGTGACGATGCCCTCGCCGTCGCCGGTGTAGTCGCGGATGGTGGCCGGACCGATGTCGACCAGGACCGCGGAGAGATGGGCGCTGGTGGTGGAGGGGGTGGCGGTGACGGTCACCGTGCCCGAGCCGGACAGCCGCAGCGGTGCGCGCAGTGTGCCGGTGGTGAAGCCCGCCTTGTCCGGGGTGGACCGTCCCACCTGGGCGGCCCAGTCGGCCTCGCTGTGCGCGGGGTCGTCGGTGAAGGTCTCGGTCGTCCCGGGCGCGGCCCGGCGGGTGCTGAGGACGCCGACGCCGGGGGTGTCACCATCGCGCGGGCGCAGGGTGGTCTGCCGGGTGCCGGACGGTGGCCAGGCGCGGTCGGTGGACCACTGGTCGGGGGCGCGTTCGACATCGGCCATCGGTTCGCGCTCGACGCCGTTGTCGAAGCCCATCAGGTAGTGATCGAACCAGCGGTGCAGGGTGCGCACCCAGTGGCCGCGCCGGAAGTCGAACGGGTCCACATGGCCGGTCTGGGAGAGCCAGATCTTGCGCTCGACACCCGCCCGGGAGAGGGCGTTCCACCACTGTCCGAGGTGCTTGGTGCGGACGTTGAGGTCCTGCATGCCGTGGACGGCGAAGACACTGGCGCGGACCTTGGCCGCGTCGGGCACGTAGTCGCGGGCGCTCCACAACGCGGTCCGGTCACCGGTCCGCGGCGCGCCCTCGACCAGCTTCCGCTGCACGTCGGCGCAGCGGCCGCGGGCGGCGTCGCTCTCGATGCCGTCGGCGAGGGCGTCGGGGCCGGAGTCGAAGAGCGGCGCTCCCTGGGCGAAGTAGTAGTCGTACCAGGAGGAGATGGCGCCGATGGGCACGATGGTCTTGAGCCCCTTGACGCCGGTGGCGGCCACTCCGTTGGCCACCGTGCCGTCGTAGCTCTTGCCGATCATCCCGGTGGCGCCGTTGGACCAGCTCGCGGTCACGGCTCCGCCGCCGCTGGCGGCGTCGTAGCCGCGGGCGCGGCCGTTCAGCCAGTCGACCACGGACTTGGCGGACTGGATGTCGGACCGGCCGCCGATGTCCACACAGCCGTCGGAGCGGCTGGTTCCGGCGAGGTCGACCAGGACGGTGGCGTAGCCGCGCGGTACGAAGTAGTTGTCGTAGAAGAGCGGGAACCGGACGGGTTTCCCGTCCGCGTCATAGGTCTTGGTCTGGCTCTCGTTGCCGCGTCCGCAGCACGCGTAGTACGGGCTGGCGTCCATGATGACGGGGACGCGGCGGCCCGCCTGGGCGGGTTCACGCGGCCGGACGATGTCGACGGCGACACGGTCGGTCCTGCCGTCCGCGTCGCCGTCGACCCTGGTGTCCACCCATACGGTTTCGCGTATGGCGTGCTCGTAGGAGTAGACGGGTCTGCTCTCCCGGGCCGCGCCGGTGGCCGCGTGGGCGGCCTGGGTGCCCAGCGGGGGCAGCAGGGTGGCGACGGCGGCGAGCAGTGCGGTGACCGACGACAGGATCAGCGTGGTCCAGTGGATGCGGGGTTTCCGCCTCGGTAGCAGCACGGCCGGACGGTAGCGCGAGTCAACTCCCCCGCAGAAGAGGCGCGCACCGGGAACTGAGGGACACTCAGCCGGATGCCATGGCGTCCGGATGTCGATTACATGTCAGATCGCCAGATGGACGCGCGGAACCCCTCGGGAGTACATAGAGTCGCGAGTGATCGTTCTCCCCTACGAGTTGGAGGACTCGTGCGTCACCACAGACTCCTCGTCCCGGGCGCGGCCGCGGCCTGCCTGCTGCTGGCGATCCCGGCGTCGGCGGCCGATGCCACCCCGGGCGCCCCCGGCGTCGGGGATTCCTACTACCCGTCGTACGGCAACGGCGGGTACGACGTCTCCCACTACGACCTGCGGCTGAAGTACCAGCCGACGACGGACCGGCTGGAGGGCACGACCACCGTTCAGGCCACCGCCACCCAGGACCTGTCGCGCTTCAACCTGGACTTCGCCCTGGATGTGAGCGAGGTGCTGGTGGGCGGGAAGAAGGCGGCGTTCACCGCGACCGGCGACCACGAGCTGGAGATCACCCCGGCCACGCCGCTGGACAAGGGCCGCGCCTTCACCGTGGTGGTGCGCTATCACGGCACACCGTCGAAGGTGCAGGTGAACGGGTTCACCGCCTGGCTGCGCACCCCGGACGGGGCGGTGGCGGCCGGTGAGCCGGAGTCGGCCTGGTGGTGGTACCCCAGCAATGACCACCCGACGGACAAGGCCACCTACGACGTCTCGGTGGCGGTCCCGGACGGTACGCAGGCGCTCAGCAACGGCACCCTCCAGTCGACCACCTCCCGGCTGGGCTGGACCCGCTACAACTGGCGCTCGGCCAAGCCGCAGGCCACGTATCTGACCACGCTGGCGGTGGGCAGGTTCGACATCACCAAGGACACCACCGCGAGCGGTCTGCCGGTCATCAACGCGTACAGCAAGGACCTGGGCGACAACGCGGGCGCGGCCCGGGCGAGCGTGGAGCGCTCGGCGGAGATCGTGGACTGGGAGTCCACCGTCTTCGGCCCGTACCCCTTCGAGGCGTTGGGCGGCTATGTGCCGAACGTGCCCACCGGATTCGCGCTGGAGACCCAGACCCGGCCGTTCTACAGCCCCCGTGGGTTCTCCCGGGGCGCGAACACCTCGCTGGTCGTCCATGAGCTGGCCCACCAGTGGTTCGGGGACAGCGTCTCGGTGAAGAAGTGGCGGGACATCTGGATCAACGAGGGGTTCGCCAGCTACGCCGAGTGGCTCTGGTCGGAGAAGGAGGGTGAGGGCACCGCGCAGGAACTGGCGGACTACACCTACGCCTCCTATCCGGCGGACGACCCCTTCTGGACGGTCAAGCCCGCAGACCCGGGCGCGGAGAACCAGTTCCACGACGCGGTCTACGACCGTGGCGCGCTGGCCCTCCAGGCACTGCGCAACAAGGTCGGCGACAAGGACTTCTTCGCCATCATCAAGGGCTGGACGAAGAAGAACCGATACGGCAACGCCTCGGTGCGGAACTTCGTGACCTACGCCGAGAAGGTGTCCGGCGAGCCGCTGAACGCGCTCTTCGACACCTGGCTGTACACCCCGTCCAAGCCCACCGCGGCGGCGGCGAAGGCGGCGTCGGTGAGCCCGGCCAAGTCCGTGGCGAAGCCCAGGTCGTGGGACCGGATCCAGGCCACGCACAGCGCCCACCGGCACTGACCGCGGCACGGAATTCCGGCCAGGGGGCGGGGGGGGGGGGGGGGGGGGGGGGGGGGGGGGGGGCGGGGGGGGGGGGGGGGGGTTTGGGGGGGGGGGGGGGGGGGGGAGACTC
>NZ_JBWKKP010000015.1:0-2872 GCF_056431485.1 Streptomyces sp. NPDC045899 | reverse complement strand
TCCCCCCCCCCCCCCCCCCCCCCCCCCCCCCCCCCCCCCCCCCCCCCCCCCCCCCCCCCCCCCCCCCCCCCCCCCCCCCGGGCCCGTGCCTCGCGTGCGAGCGGCAGATAGCGCAGCCGCTCCGGCAGCAACGGTACGAGCACCCGGGCGACCCGGCCGAACCGGCGCAGTCCGCGCTCCTGGGCGGCCGTCCACTCCAGGCCGATGGCGGCCCGCGCGTCCGGCGGCATCAGCCCCGCGGTGAGGAAGGCCCGGAACCGGGTGAACAGCGGCCCCAGCACCGGCCAGAGCAGCCGCAGCGGCGCCGTGCCGGGGGCGGGGACGGCGGCGCCGGGGTCGGCCAGTTCACGGGCGACGGGGGTGGGCGCCAGCCGCTCGCGCACCACCGACCGGTAGTAGGTCCAGAAATCCTCGACGCGGACGGGCAGTTGGCGTTCGGGGATGCCCAGAACCCGGCCGACACACCGCCACTCGGCGTACAGCGCGCGCTCCTCGGCGACGGTGAAGGGGCGGGCGCCCAGATAGGCCTGGGCGCGCAGATAGACCGGGAAGCCGGTGGCGTGCACCCAGCCGTAGAGCTCGGGATCGAGCGCGTGGTACGGGTGGCCCGCCGCGTCCACACCGCGGACACCGCGGTGGAGGGCGCGCAGCCTGCGGCCCTCCGCGGCGGCACGGTCCCCGCCGTAGACCCACAGCTGTACCGAGCGCAGCGAGCGCTCACCGCGCCCCCAGGGGTCGGTACGGAAGACCGAGTGCTGGTCCACGCCCGCTCCGACGGCCGGGTGGGCGACCTGCATGGTCAGCGCGGCGGGCAGGGCGAGCACACTGCGCACCTCCCCCGCGATGGACCACAGGATGCCGCCGGTGGGTGGCGGTCGGTGGTCCACGCCGGTGGGGCGGGGGCCGCGCTCGTTCATCGTCGTCCCGGAAGCGGCGGGCCGGACCGGGTCCGGCCCGCGCGGACACCTCTGGGGGCTCAGTGGTTGCTCCTTCCAGTATGCGCCGCCGTGCCGGGGCGGAGCGGGCGCAGGGTGAGGGTGTAGTCATAGGCCCGGTCGGCCTTCACCCGGTATCCGTCGCGGACCGGATTGGGGGTGTCGCCCACCCCGGTGACGGCGTGGTCGGCGTGCAGGGTGTTCCAGCCGTCGTTGCGCTTCAGGAAGTGCGGACAGGCGGCGCGGTCGAGTTCGTCGTACGCGGTGGCGGCCACCTCCAGATCGCCGGAGACCAGCAGTCCGCCACCATGGCCGTCGGTGAGCGAGGCCCAGCGGACGTCGTCGTGGTTGCCGTGGTCCTGCGGTTTGAGGTACTCGACGTACTGGTCCCGCACCGAGGAGGACCACACCCCCATGGGGGTGCCGTCCTTGCGGTCGTTGAAGCTCTCCACCGGGCCGCGGCCGTACCACCGGAGGGTGTCGTAGGCCTGGAGCCTCGTCGCCGGGGGCCACCTCCGCCCCGTCCACGGTGGTGCGCAGCCGGTCCAGGCCCAGGGTGCGCCAGCGTTTGCCCTCGGCGGCGCCCCAGTCGGAGCGTTCATTGCTGATCGGGGCCCGCCGGGCGTCCAGTTCGGGTCCGGAACGCAGATGCTGCCGGCCGTCCGCGCGCATCGAGGTGAGGACGCCCTTCTTCGTGTCGAAGGTGTAGCGGAAGCCCTTGCCGGTGACGCGGACGGTGTCGCCGTGCTCGGTGGCCCGGACCGGGCCGCCGTCGGGCCGGGCGCCCTCGGGGGCCGCTGCCGGGTCTGACTGCTCTGGTACTCAATTCCCACCCCACCTCACAGATTCCCAAGAAATCAAACAGAGATGAACGGGGTCGCACAGTATTGAGGGAGCTGGAGGGCGTCAACCGTTCTCGCGGCGATCTCCGGTGGCGAGGTTGCGGCGAGAGGTTTCACAGTGGTGATGAGACAGCAATACTGATGAACCTGATGGAGCAGCACAGCGGAGAGCGAGGCGCGCCCCGATGACCACCCCCGACACCGAGGAACCGACTCTCACCGTCGACGAACTGGCGGCGCGTGCCGGGGTGACCGTCCGCACGGTCCGCTTCTACGGCACCCGAGGACTGCTGCCGCCGCCGGTGATCGGCCCCCGCCGGGTCGGCCGCTACGGTGCCGAGCACCTCTCGCGGCTCGCGCTGATCGAGGAGCTCCAGCACCACGGGATGACGCTGGCCGCCATCGAGCGCTACCTCGGCCGGCTCCCGGAGGACATGAGCCCGGACGACCTGGCCATCCACCGCGCCATGGTGGCCTCCTGGGCCCCGGACGCCCCCGAGGAGATCAGCCGGGAGGAGCTGTCCCGGCGCGCGGGGCGGGAGTTGACGCGGGAGGACATCGACCGGCTGGCCGCGCTCGACGCCCTGGAGCCCACCGCGGACCCGGAGGTCTTCCGGATCGACCCGCGGGTGCTGAACCTGGGGATGCGGCTGCTGGACGTGCCGATCGCGCTGGAGACGATACTGGCGGCCCACGCGGTGGTGGTGGACCACACCCGTTCCGCGGCGCGGGAGCTGGGGCGGCTGTTCCGCGACGAGGTGTGGGGGCCGCAGCGGGACCGGGAGTCGGAGGCCGGTCCGGAGCGGGTGCGCGCGAAGAAGTCGCTGTCGGCCCATATGCAGCCACTGGTGGTGCAGGCGCTGGTGATCGCGTTCCAGCGGTCGATGAAACAGGAGCTGCGCGCCTGGTACGGACAGGACCTCGACGGACGCGCGGAGGACCCCGGGAGTGCCGGGGACGGCTGAACCGCGGGCCGGGGGGGGGGGGGGGGGGGGGGGGGGGGGGGGGGGGGGGAGGGGGGGGGTGGGGGGGGGGGGGGGGGGCGGGGTGGGCGGCGAGGAACCGGTGCTGACTCTGTTCGCGTGGTTCAGCGGG
>NZ_JBWKKP010000014.1:0-234273 GCF_056431485.1 Streptomyces sp. NPDC045899 | reverse complement strand
ACCCTCACCACCCCGCAGCACCGCCTCCAGCGACCACTCCACATACGGCGACAGCGCACGCTCACACTCCGCCATCCGCCCCGCGAACACCGGCGTGCTGTCGAGCAGTTCCACCGCCATCCCCGCCCACTGCGACCCCTGACCGGGAAACACGAACACGGTCTTCCCCGTGGCCCCGGTCCTGCCGCGCACGACGCGGGGCGAGGGAGTCCCGTCGGCGAGGGCGGCCAGGGCGGCGGTGAAACCGTCCCGGTCCTTGGCCACGACGGCGGCGCGGTGCTCGAACGCGGCGCGGGTGGTCGCCAGCGCGCGGCCGACGCGCCCGGCCTCCGTCGCCGTGCCCCCGGCCGGGTACGTCGCCGTGTCCTGGAGGTGTGCGAGCAGGGACGCGGCCTGGGCGCGCAGGGCGCCCTCGGTGGGTGCGGAGACCACCCACGGCAGCGGACCGGCGGGGGTGTCCCCGGCCACCGGCTCCGGAGCCTCGGTGTCCTCTTCCAGCACGAGATGCGCGTTGGTACCGCTCACGCCGAACGCGGACACCCCCGCCCGGCGCGGACGGCCGGCGTCCTCCCAGGGACGGGCCTCGGTGAGCACCCGCACCTGGCCCTCGGACCACTCGACGAACGGCGTCGGCCGGTCGACGTGGAGGGTTCGCGGCAGCCGCCGGTGGCGCAGGGCCATCACCATCTTGATGACACCGCCGACGCCCGCGGCGCCCGAGGTGTGGCCGATGTTGGACTTCAGTGAGCCGATCCACAGCGGCCGGTCCTCCGGCCGGTCCTGACCGTAGGCGGCCAGCAG
This sequence comes from Streptomyces sp. NPDC045899, assembly GCF_056431485.1. Lineage (NCBI taxonomy): Bacteria > Bacillati > Actinomycetota > Actinomycetes > Kitasatosporales > Streptomycetaceae > Streptomyces > Streptomyces sp. NPDC045899. The sequence continues at coordinate 233,472 of NZ_JBWKKP010000014.1, read as the reverse complement.
CGCCTGCGCCTCGATGGGGTCGCCGAGACGGGTGCCGGTGCCGTGGGCCTCCACCGCGTCGACGTCGCCGGGGGCGAGCCGGGCGTCGGCGAGCGCCTCGGTGATGACCCGCTGCTGGGCGGGACCGCTGGGCGCGGTCAGCCCGTTGCTGGCGCCGTCCTGGTTGACGGCCGAGCCCCGGATGACGGCCAGCACCCGGTGGCCGTTGCGGCGGGCGTCGGCCAGGCGTTCCAGGACCAGCACCCCGGCGCCCTCGGACCAGCCGGTGCCGTCCGCCGCGGCCGCGAACGCCTTGCAGCGCGCGTCCGCCGACAGGGCCCGCTGACGGCTGAAGGCGACGAACGCGTCGGGGGTGGCCATGACCGCCACACCACCCGCCAGTGCCAGCGCGCACTCCCCGGAGCGCAGTGAGCGGATGGCGAGGTGCAGGGCGACCAGCGACGAGGAACAGGCGGTGTCGACGGTGATCGCCGGCCCCTCCAGGCCGAGGGTGTACGCCACCCGGCCGGAGACCACGCTGGCGGCCGTCCCGGTGTCCAGGAGGCCCTGGAGTTCGGGGAGGTGGCGCGATCCGCTGCCGTAGTCGTTGCGCATGGCGCCGATGAACACACCGGTCCTGCTGCCGCGCAGTGCGGTGGGGTCGATGGCGGCCCGCTCGACGGCCTCCCACGCGGTTTCCAGTACGAGGCGCTGCTGCGGGTCCATGGCGAGGGCCTCACGGGGCGAGATGCCGAAGAAGTCCGCGTCGAAGTCGCCCGCGTCGTGCAGGAATCCGCCGTGCCGGGTGAAGGAGGTGCCCGGGTGGTCGGGGTCCGGGTGGTAGAGCGCCTCGGTGTCCCAGCCGCGGCCGACGGGCCAGGTGGTGATGGCGTCGGTCTCCTCGTCCAGGAGCCGCCACAGCCGCTCCGGGGAGTCGACGCCACCGGGATAGCGGCAGCTCATGGACACGATCGCGACGGGATCGTGCCGGGCGTCCTCGGCCTCCCGCAGCCGTCGCCTGGCGTCTCCCAGGTCGGCGGTGGCGCGCCTGAGGTATTCGAGGAGCTTGTCGTTGTCGGGCATAGGTGTCTCGGCTCCCCTTCAGGCCCCGAAGTTGTTGTCGAGCAGTTCGAAGAGTTCGTCGGCGGTCGCGGTGGCGACCGTGCGGGTGCCGGACTCCTCCGGGTCCGGTGGCACCCGTTCGCTCCAGGTGCGCAGCAGGTCCCGCAGCCGGGTGGCGATCTCGTCGGCGCCGGGGGTGTCCGGTCCGGCGGTGGCGAGGGCCCGGCCCAGCCGGTCCAGTTGGGCCAGGACCGGGCGGTCCGGTTCCCGGGGCGCGCACAGCAGCCCGGTCAGATGGTCGGCGAGCGCGCCGGGTGTGGGGTGGTCGAAGACGGCGGTCGGCGGGATGCGCAGTCCGGTCGCCTCGCAGAGGCGGTTGCGGAACGTCACGGCGAGCATCGAGTCGAAGCCGACGGCCGTGAAGGGCTGTCCGGGCGGTACCGCCGCCCCGTCGGTGTGTCCGAGGACGGCCGCGGCGTGTGCGGTGACCAGGCTGAGCACCGTGCGACGGCGGTCCGCGGAATCCAACGGGGCCAGCCGGGCGGCGAGATCGTCCTCGCCGTGCGGGCCGGGCACCGGTGCCGCCGCGGCGGGTGCCGGGGTGGCGGTTCCGTACCGTCCCGGGGTGGGCAGCCAGTAGCGCTCGTGCTGGAAGGCGTAGGTGGGCAGGGGCGGACGGGCGGTCACGGACCGGGGCAGGGCGGTGGCCCAGTCCACCGGCGCTCCGTGCGTCCAGGCTTCGGCGACGGCGGCCAGCATCCGGTCGGCGCCGCCGTCGTCGCGGCGGAGCGTCCCCACGGCCACCGCGGGCCGTTCGGCCCGCTCGGCGGTCGCCTCGACCGCGGCGGTCAGCACCGGATGCGGGCTGACCTCGATGAACAGCTCGTGACCGGCGGTCAGCAGCCGTTCGGTGGCCTGGGCGAACTCCACGGGCGCACGCAGGTTGCGGTACCAGTACGCGGCGTCCAGGGCCTCACCGTCGACGGTGTCCGCCGTCACGGTGGAGTACAGCGGGATGTCGGCGGGACGGGGCCGCACCGGGGCCAGGGCGGCGCGGAGTTCCTCGGCGACCTCGGCCACGTGGGGCGAGTGGGCGGCGTAGTCGACGGGGATCCGCCGGGCCCGGACCGCCTCGCGCCCGCAGTCCGCGAGCAGTCCGGTGAGCGCGTCGGACTCACCGGCGACGACCACGGCGTCCGGGCCGTTGACCGCGGCGATGTGGAGCCGTTCGCCATACGGCGCCAGCAGCGCCCGTGCCCGGTCCCCGGACACGGCGAGCGCGGCCATCCCTCCCCCACCCGCGAGCCGCAGCAACGCCCGGCTGCGCAGCGCCACGACACGGGCGGCGTCGTCGAGGGTGAGGGCCCCGGCCACGCAGGCGGCGGCGATCTCCCCCTGGGAGTGGCCGACGACGGCGTCCGGTACGACACCGTGGGAGCGCCACAGCCCGGCCAGGGACACCATCACCGCGAACAGCACCGGCTGCACCACGTCCACCCGCTCCTGGGGCGGGGCGCCGGGCGCGCCGCGCAGGACGTCGAGCAGGGACCACGCGGTGTGCGGGGCGAGGGCGTCTGCACAGGCGGTGAGGTGCTCCGCGAAAACCGGCGACTCGTCCAGGAGCCGGTGTGCCATACCGGTCCACTGCGGGCCCTGCCCGGGGAAGACGAGGACGGTTCTGGCGTCCTTCCGCTCCAGACCCGTGACGGTGCCGGGCGCGGGCGCCCCGTCGGCCAGCGCCGCGAGCGCGGTCAGGATGTCCTCGCGCGCGGTCCCGGTGACCGCGGCCCGGTGCGGGAACGCGGTACGGGTGGTGGTGAGGGCGTGGGCAAGGCCGGCGAGGGGCAGCTCGGGCCGCTCGGTGGCGTGGGTGTGCAGCCGCCGGGCCTGGGCGCGCAGCGCGGCGGGCGAGGCAGCGGAGAGCGGCAGGGCCACGGCCCCGCCCGTTCCGGGGCCGGTGGGGGTGTCCGGCGATTCCGCCGGGGCCTGTTCGAGGAGGGCGTGGGCGTTGGTGCCGCTCATGCCGAACGACGAGACCCCGGCCCGGCGCGGACGGCCGGTGTCCTCCCAGGGGCGGGCCTCGGTGAGTACCCGCACCGCACCGGTGGACCAGTCCACCCGGTCCGACGGGGCGTCCACGTGGAGGGTGCGCGGCAGCAGGCCGTGGCGCAGGGCCATCACCGTCTTGATGACACCCGCCACGCCCGCGGCGGCCTGGGTGTGGCCGATGTTGGATTTGAGCGATCCGAGCCACAACGGCCGGTCGTCCGGCCGGTCCTGGCCGTAGACGGCCAGCAGCGCCTGTGCCTCGATGGGATCCCCGAGGGTGGTGCCGGTGCCGTGGGCCTCGACGAGGTCGACCTCTGCGCCGGTGAGTCCGGCGGCGGCGAGGGCACGGCGCAGGACCCGCTGCTGCGCGGGGCCGCTGGGGGCGGTCAGCCCGTTGCTGGCACCGTCCTGGTTGACGGCCGTGCCGCGGACGACGGCGAGGACGGGGTGGCCGTGGCGCCGTGCGTCGGAGAGCCGTTCGACGACGAGGACACCGACGCCCTCTCCCCATCCGGTGCCGTCGGCGGTCCGCGCGAAGGAGCGGCAGCGGCCGTCCGGGGACAGTCCCCGCTGTCTGCTGAACTCGACGAACACATCGGGGGACGCCATCACGGCGGCGCCTCCGACGAGGGCGAACGAGCACTCCCCCGCACGCAGGGCCTGTCCGGCGAGGTGCAGCGCGACCAGGGAGGACGAACACGCGGTCTCCACGGTGACGGCCGGGCCCTCGATACCCAGGGTGTAGGCGACGCGCCCGGAGGCGACGCTCGTCACCGTGCCGCTGAGCAGGTGGCCTTCGACGTCGGCCGCGGGGTCCCGCGGTCCGGTGCCGTACCCCTGGGAGGCGAGGCCGAGATAGACACCGCCGGGGGTGCCGCGCACCGAGCGGGGGTCGATGCCCGCGCGCTCCAGCGCCTCCCACGAGGTCTCCAGGAGCAACCTCTGCTGGGGGTCCATGGCCAGTGCCTCGCGCGGGGAGATCCCGAAGAACGCGGCGTCGAAGTCCCCGGCTCCGTCGAGGAAGCCACCGCCGCTGGTGTAGAAGGTGCCCGGCCGTTCGGGGTCGGCGTCGTAGAGCGCCTCGAGGTCCCAGCCACGGTCGGTGGGCAGCGGGCCGATGGCGTCGGTCTCGCTGGTGACGAGGTCCCACAGGTCCTCGGGGCCGCGGACGCCCCCGGGGAAGCGGCAGGCCATCCCGACGACGGCCAGCGGTTCGTCCGGGGCCGCCGCGATGATCTCCGCGGCGCGCGGTGCGGGGACGGCGCCGGTCAGTTCGGCGTGCAGATGGCCGGCCAGCGCGGCGACCGTGGGATGGTCGAACACGGTGCTCGCGGGCAGGGCCAGACCGGTCGTCGCGGTCAGCCGGTTGCGGAGTTCGACGGCGGTGAGCGAGTCGAACCCGAGGGACTGGAAGGGGCGTTCGGTGTCGATGGTGGCGGCGGTGTCGTGTCCGAGTGCGGCCGCGGCTTCCGCGCGTACGAGGTCGGTGAGCGCGCGCCGCCGCTCGGTCTCGGGCAGTCCGCCGAGCCGGTCGCGCCACGGGGCGGCGGTGTCGGTGTCGTCGGCGACGGGCTCGGCGGGCGCGGCCTCGGGCAGTTCGCTCAGCAGCGCGCTGTCCCGGCCGGAGCGGAACGCCGGGGCGAAGCGTGCCCAGTCCACGTGTGCGACCACGGCGTCGTCCTCGCCGCCGTCCAGCAGTCGGTGGAGGGCCGCGAGCGCCGTGTGCGGTGCCATCGACACCAGGCCGTGGCGGTGGAGGGCCGCTCCGGTCTCGCCCTCGGCCATGCCCGCCCCCGCCCAGGGCCCCCACGCGATGGAGAGGGCGGCGCGGCCACGGGCGCGCCGGTGTGCGGCGAGGGCGTCCAGACAGGCGTTGGCGGCGGCGTACCCTGCCTGTCCGCCGCTGCCCCAGGTGGCGGAGACCGACGAGAAGAGCACGAAGGCGTCGAGGTCGTCCCCGAGCAGGGCGTCGAGGTGCGCGGCGCCGCGCACCTTGGCCGCCGTCTCCTCGGCGAACCGGGCGGGAGCGTGGTCCACGAGCTTGGTGTGCGAGGTGACTCCGGCGGCGTGGAAGACCGCCCGTACGGTGTCACCGGCGGCCGTCAGCCGGTCCAGTGCGGACTCCAGCGCGGCCCGGTCGGCGACATCGCAGGACAGCACCGTGGTACGGGTACCGGCCGCGGTCAGTTCGGCGGCGAGGTCCGCGGCGCCCGGGGTGTCCGGGCCTCGACGGCTCGTCAGCACCAGGTGCTCGGCACCGCGTCGCGCCAGGGAACGGGCCACCTGGGCGCCGAGACCTCCGGTACCGCCGGTGATGAGCACGGTGCCGCGCGTGGTCCAGGTGTCCGCGTCCCGCGGTACGGCCACGCGGTGCTGCGGCGCCCTGCGGAGGCGGCGGCCGTGGAGGGTACCGTCCGGGCCGATGGCCACCTGGTCCTCGGCGGGAACACCCGCCCCGGCACGGTCGCTCCCCTCGGCGCGGACCTCCCCGGCCAGTACGGCGCACAGCCGGTGGAGCGCGATGGCACCGGGCCGCTCGGGCAGATCGACCAGACCGCCCCAGCGGTCGGGGTGTTCCAGCGCGGCAACCCGTCCCAGGCCCCACACCTGAGCCTGTTCCGGACGGTCCGGTCCCCCGCTCCCGGGGGCCACGGCGCCGGTGGTGGCGCACCACAGCGGGGCGGACGATCCGGCGTCGCCGAGAGCCTGGACGAGCAGCAGGGTGGCTTCGGGTCCGGTGGCGGGAGCGAGCAGGGAGAGCACCCCGGTGATCCCGGTGGGGATCAGCGCGGTGAGCCCGGCGCGGTCGGTGTCCTCGGGGACGGTCAGCACGGTCACCTCGGCGCCGTGCTCGATCAGCGCGCTCCGGCAGGGCTCGGTGAGGGAGGGCTGACCGGCGGCGGACACCACGAGCAGCCAGGTCCCGTCCAGCCGGGCCGCGGAGGCGGCGGTCAGGGGGCACCAGCCGACGCGGTAGGTCCAGTCCTCCCCCGCGCCGAGGGGCCGCGCGGTGGGGAGCGCGGGCCAGAACCGCCGACGCTGGAACGGGTAGGTGGGCAGGTCGACATGGTGCGCCGCCGGGTGGCGGACCATGGACCAGTCGACGGGCACACCCCGGACGTGGAGCCCCGCCAGCGCGGCTGTGAGCGACTCCGGTTCGGTCCGCCCGTCGCGGAGCAGCGGCAGTGCGCGGCAGTCGCCGGTGGCCGCCCCGGACTCCTCCACGAGACCGCACAGGACACCGCCCGGGCCGAGTTCGAGGCAGCTGGTGGTTCCCTCGGTGAGCAGACGGCGGGCCCCATCGAGGAAGCGCACGGTGCCGCGGACATGACGGACCCAGTAGTCCGGGTCACACAGTTCGCCGACGGTGGCCCGCTCGCCGGTGAGGTTGGAGATCACTGGGATGCGCGGCTCGGCGTAGGTCAGGCTCTCGGCCACGCGCCTGAAGTCGTCCAGCATCGCGTCCATGTGTGCGGAGTGGAAGGCGTGGCTGACCGTCAGCTCCTTGGTGCGAAGGCCCTGTGCGCGATAGTCCTCGGCCAGCCGCAGCACCGCCGCCCGGTCGCCGGACACCACGGTGGAGCGCGGGGCGTTGAGGGCGGCGATCGAGACGGCCCCACGGTCCGCCGGGAGGGCGGCGATGGCCGCGGCCACATCGCCCTCGTCGGCCTCCAGCGCCGCCATGGTGCCGTCCCCGGGCAGCGCGTCCATCAGCCGGGCGCGGGCTGCCACCAGCGCGCAGGCGTCGGGCAGGCTGAGCACCCCGGCCGCGTGGGCGGCGGCCAGTTCGCCGATGGAGTGTCCCATCAGCAGGTCGGGGCGTACCCCCCGGTGCTCCATCAGCCGGAACAGCGCCACTTCGAGGGCGAAGAGGGCGGGTTGGGTGTGGCCGGTGCGGTGCAGCGACGCCGCCTCGTCCGTGTCCGGTGCGGCGAACATGATGTCGCGCAGCGGCACGTCCAGATGCGGGGCGAGATGGGTGAGGACATCGTCGAGCGCGTCGGCGAAGGCGGGTTCGGCGGTGTAGAGCCCGGCACCGGCACCCGCGCGCTGGCTGCCCTGGCCGGAGAAGAGGAACGCGGTGCGGCCGGGAGCGCCGACGGCACCGGTGACCAGGCGCCCGTGCGAGCTCCCCGTGGCCAGGGCGTCCAGGGCGGCGAGGACGGCGGTCCGGTCGTCGCCGAGGACCGCGGCACGGTGGCCGAGCGCGGCACGGCCGGTGGCCAGCGCGGTCGCCACGTCCGCCATGTGGTGGCCGTCGCCGGTGTCCTGTTCCATGAGGTACGCGCGCAGCCGCGCGGCCTGGTCCCGCAGGGCGCGCGGGTCGTGGGCGGAGAGCAGCAGCGGAAGGGCGGTCCCGGTGGCGGGTCCGGTCTCCGGCGCGATGGTGTGGCAACCGGTGTCCGGCGCCTGCTCGAGGATGACGTGGGCGTTGGTGCCGCTGATACCGAAGGAGGAGACTCCGGCGCGGCGCGGTGCCCCGGTGTCGGGCCATGGGGTACGGACGGTCAGGGGGCGTACGTCGGCCGCGGACCAGTCGACGTGCGGGTTCGGCTGGTCGGCGTGGAGCGTGCCCGGCAGTTCAGCGGCGCCGAGCGCGAGCACCATCTTCATCACTCCGGCCACCCCGGCGGCGGCCTGGGTGTGCCCGATGTTGGACTTCACCGATCCCAGCCACAACGGGCGCCCGGCGGGCCGGTGTCCGTGCACGTTCTGGAGCGCCTGGGCCTCGATGGGGTCGCCCAGAGCGGTGCCCGTGCCGTGTGCTTCGACGGCGTCCACCTGGTCGGGGCGGAGACCGGCGTCGGCCAGTGCGGCGCGGACGACCTGCTCCTGGGCGGGGCCGCTGGGGGCGGTGAGCCCGTTGCTCGCGCCGTCCTGGTTGACCGCGCTGCCGCTGATCAGCGCGAGCACACGGTGTCCGTGGCGGCGGGCGTCGGAGAGGCGTTCGAGGAGGACCACACCGGCGCCCTCGCCCCAGCCCGTGCCGTCCGCGCCCGCGCCGAACGCCTTGCAGCGACCATCGGCGGCCAGTCCGCGCTGACGGCTGAACTCGACGAAGAGCCGGGGAGTGCTCATCACCGTCACGCCTCCGGCGAGCGCGCGGTCGCAGTCGCCGCGCCACAGCGCCTGTGCGGCCAGGTGCAGCGCGACGAGCGACGAGGAGCAGGCCGTGTCCACGGTCAGGGCGGGACCGCGCAGTCCGAGGACGTAGGAGAGGCGGCCGGACAGCACACTGGCCGTGGTCCCGGTGAGCAGATGGCCCTCGGACACCTCGGGGGCGTCACCGGCCACGCCGGTGTAGTCCTGGCCGTTGGTGCCGATGAACACACCGACAGCGCCCCCGCGCAGCGCGAGAGGGTCCTGCCCCGCGTGCTCCACCGCCTCCCACGCCGTTTCGAGGAGCAGCCGCTGCTGCGGGTCCATGGCGAGGGCCTCGCGCGGGGAGATCCCGAAGAAGTCGGCGTCGAATCCGGCGATGTCGTCCAGGAATCCGCCCCGGGTGCAGTAGGTGGTCCCGGTGTGGTCGGGATCGGGGTCGTAGAGCGCGGCCGCGTCCCATCCGCGGTCCGCGGGCCACTCGGTCACGGCGTCCCCGCCCTCGGCGAGCAGGCGCCACAGGCCGTCGGGGTTCCGCACGCCACCGGGGAGCCGGCAGCCCATGCCCACGATGGCGATGGGGTCCTCGTGCGCGGCGGGGGCGGCCACCGGGCCTGAGGTGGCTGCCTCGTCCCCGTCGGAACCGACCGCGGCCTCGTGCAGCAGGTGAGTGGCGAGGAGTTCGGGTGTCGGCCGGTCGAAGAGGACGGTGGCGGGCAGCCGTACGGCGGTGGCCGCGGACAGCCGGTTGCGCAGTTCGACGGCGGTCAGCGAATCGAACCCCATGGCGGAAAAGGCCAGCTCAGGGCGGATGGCGCCGGGGTCGGCGTGCCGCAGCACGGCCGCCGTGTGGGCCCGCACCACATCGAGGACATACCGGGCCCGTTCGGTGGCGGGCACCTCGGCGAGCCGGTCGCGCAGCGCACCGGTACCGGTGCCGGGACCGCCGCCGTCGCCCGGGCCACCGTCCCCGGCGCGGACCGCGCTCAGCAGCGCCGTCGCGCGGAGGGCGGTGACCGTGGCGTAGCGTTCCCAGTCGGCGTCGGCGACCACCACCAGTGCGTCGTCCTCGGCCAGGGCCCGACCGATCGCGGTGACGGCGGCCTCCGGTGCCATGGAGGGCAGCCCTCGGTCCCGGAGCCGGTCGGCCACCCCGTCCCGCAGCATCCCCTCTCCGGCTGCCCAGGCTCCCCAGGCGATGGCGGTGCCGGGCAGTCCTTCGGCGCGCCGCGTGGCGACCAGGGACTCCAGCGCCGCGTTGGCCGCCGCGTAGTTGCCCTGCCCCGCGTTGCCCACGACGCCCATGACGGAGGTGAAGACGACGAACGCCGAGAGCCGGTGTCCCACCGTGGCCTCGTGGAGCACGCGGGCGGCGGTGAGTTTGGAGCGGAGGCTTGCGGCCGTCCGCTCGGGGGTGAGGGTGTCCAGTGTGCCGTCGTCCAGGACGCCCGCGGCGTGGACGACGGCGGTGAGCGGACGCTCCCGGGGCAGGGCACCGAGGAGTTCCGCCGTCCGGACCGGGTCGGCGACATCGCACGTGGCGATCGTCACCGCCGCCCCGAGCTCCTCCAGTTCCGTCCGCAGCGCGGTCGCTCCGGGCGCGTCGGGGCCGCGGCGGCTGACGAGGAGCAGATGCGGCCCGTCCGGCCCGGCGAGCCACCGCGCCACATGCGCGGCGACACCTCCGGTGCCACCGGTGATCAGCACCGTGCCGCGTCCCAGCGCGACCCCGGCCGGGAGGGCGAGGTTCCGGGATGCGGGGGCGGGCAGCAGCCGCCGACCGTGCACACCGGTCGGCCGTACCGCGACCTGGTCCTCATCGGTCACGGAGGCCAGCACGGCGCACAGCCGTCGCAGGGTCCGCTCGTCGGGGGCCGACGGGAGGTCGATCAACCCGCCCCAGCGATCGGGGTGTTCCAGCGCCGCGGTACGCCCCAGCCCGGCGACGGCCGCGTGGGCGGTGGGCCCCGGCCGCTCCCCCGCACCGAGGACGGCAGCGCCACGGGTGAGGCACCACAGCGGGGCGTCGATCCCGGCGTCACCCAGGGCCTGGATGAGCGCGAGGGTGAGCGCGACCCCACCGGGTAGGTCGGGATGGCCGGGGTGCGGGCGGAGTTCATCGGCCAGCAGGGACAGTACGCCGGTGACCGGCCGTGCGGCGGCTCCGGCGGCTCCGGCGGCTCCGGCGGCTCCGGCGGCTCCGGCGGCTCCGGCGGCTCCGGCGGTGAGAACGGCTGCCAGCGACGCGCGGTCTGCGCCGGGACCGCCGACGGTCACCACTGTCAGGTCGAGACCGATGGCGACCAGGCCCGCCACCACGTCCTGCGATCCGTCGCCACCAGGGCAGACAGCCAGCCAGCGGCCGGGCGGCGCGTCGGCGGGCGGCAGGGCCAAGGGCTGCCAGCCGACGTGGTGACGCCAGGAGTCGGCGCGGCGTGCCACGGCCCGTTCGGAGCGCCAGGAACTGAGCGCGGGCAGCACTTCCCGCAGCGCCTGCGGGGTGACGTGCAGGGTTTCGGCGAGCCGGGCCGGGTCGGTGTGGGCGAGGGTTTCCCACAGGTCGTCCCCGGCGGAGCCGGACACCGGGGTGCCGGGGGCGGCCATATCGACCCAGAACCGCTCCCGCTGGAAGGGGTAGGTGGGGAGCTCGACGCGCCGGGCACCGGTCTTCTCGAAGGCAGGCGTCCAGTCCACCGGAACACCACGGACATACGCCTCGCCCAGCGACAGCAGCATCCGCTCCATACCGCCCTCGCCACGACGCAACGTGCCGGTGACAACCGCTTCCGCGCCCACCCTCTCGACGGTCTCCTGCACGGCTGCGGTCAGCACCGGATGCGGACTCACCTCGACAAACGCACCGAAGCCCTCCTCCACCAGCACACGCACCGCAGACCCGAAACCCACCGGGCTGCGCAGATTCGCATACCAATAGCCACCATCCATCAACGACGTGTCCAGCCAGCCACCCGTCACCGTGGAGAACAACGGAACATCACCACTCTGCGCCGTGACCCCCTCCAGCGCAGAGCACAGCTCCTCCTCGATCCGCTCCACCTGCACACAATGCGAGGCATAGTCGACATCGACCCTGCGCGCACGCACCCCCCGCCCCGCACACGAAGCGACGAGTTCATCGAGCGCCTCGACCTCACCCGCCACCACCACCGACGAAAGCCCATTGACCGCAGCCACCGACAACCGGCCACCCCACGGCTCCACCAACACCCCGGCCTCGGCCGCCGAACACGCCAACGACACCATCCCGCCAGAACCCGCCAACCGGCACAGAGCCTGACTGCGCAACGCCACCACCCGCGCCCCATCCACCAACGACAGACCACCCGCCACCACAGCCGCCGCGATCTCCCCCTGCGAATGCCCCACCACCGCATCCGGCACCACACCAAACGAACGCCACACCCCCGCCAACGAAACCATCACCGCAAACAACACCGGCTGCACCACATCCACCCGGTCCAACCCCAACCCCGAACGAACCACCTCACACAACGACCACTCCACACAAGGCGCCAACGCCACCTCACACTCACCCATCAACGCCGCGAACACCGCACACTGATCCAGCAGCTCAGCCGCCATCCCCACCCACTGCGACCCCTGCCCCGGGAAGACGAACACCGTTCCACCCGACACCACACCACCGCCGGATAACACCACCGGCGACGGCACACCCCCGCTCAGCGCGTCCAATCCGCCCAACAGCGCGTCACGATCCCCGACCACCACCGCACGGTGCTCCAGTGAGGGCCGCCCCGTGCACAGGGACAGTCCGACATCGGCGGCGGTCACTTCGGACCGGTCCCCGAGATGGTCGGTCAGGCGGCGCGCCATCTCCCGCAGAGCGGTCTCGCTCCGGGCGGACAGTGTCCACGGGACGGGAGCGCGGTCCTCCGGTGCGGGGCGCACGGCGGCCGGTGGCTCGACCGGCTGTTCCAGGATCACATGGGCGTTGGTGCCACTGACACCGAAGGACGACACCCCCGCCCGGCGGGGCCGGTCGTGTCCGGGCCAGGGCTCCGGCCCGGTGAGCAGTCGTACCTGGCCCGCGCTCCAGTCCACGTGCGGGGAGGGCTCATCGATGTGCAGGGTCCGCGGGAGCTGGGAGTGGCGCATGGCCAGGACCATCTTGATGACACCGCTGACACCTGCTGCCGCCTGGGTGTGGCCGATGTTGGACTTCAGCGAGCCCAGCCACAACGGCCGGTCCTCCGCCCGCCCCTGCCCGTACGCGGCCAGCAGCGCCCCCGCCTCGATCGGATCACCCAGCGTCGTACCCGTGCCATGGGCCTCCACCACGTCCACGTCCCCCGCCGCCAACCCCGCGTCGGACAGAGCCGCCCGGATGACCTTGCGCTGTGCCGAACCGCTCGGAGCGGTCAGACCGTTGCTCGCACCGTCCTGGTTGACAGCCGAACCCCGCACCACCGCCAGCACCGGATGACCGTGCCGACGCGCGTCGGACAGCCGCTCCAACAGCAGGACTCCCGCGCCCTCGGCGAGGCCGAAGCCATCGGCCGCCGCGGAGAACGCCTTGCAGCGGCCGTCGGCCGACAGGGCGTTCTGACTGCTGAACTCCACGAACATGCCCGGTGTCGGCATCACGGTCGCCCCACCGGCCAGGGCGAGGGAGCACTCACCGCGGCGCAGTGCCGTGACCGCGAGATGCAGTGCCACCAGCGAGGACGAGCAGGCGGTGTCCACCGTGACGGCCGCGCCCTCGAAACCGAAGGTGTACGCGATACGGCCGGACGCCACACTCGCGGCGTTGCCCGTCAGCACATGGCCGCTGGCATCGGTGGCCTCGTGGAGCCGGGGCCCGTAGTCCATGGTCATCACGCCCATGTACACACCGGTCCGGCTGCCGCGCAGCGAGGTCACGTCGATTCCGGCGCGTTCGAAGACCTCCCATGACGTCTCCAGCAGCAGGCGCTGCTGCGGATCCATCGCGAGGGCCTCACGCGGCGAGATACCGAAGAACGCGGCGTCGAACCGGTCGGCGTCGTAGAGGAATCCGGCCTCGCGCTGGTGGGTGCGGTCGGCGCCCGCCATGTCCCAGCCGCGGTCGACGGGGAACGCCGACACGGCGTCGGCGCCCTCGCTCAGCAACTCCCAGAGCCGCTCCGGCCCGTCGACACCGCCGGGCAGGCGGCAGCCCATCGCGACGATCGCCACCGGGTCGTCGTCACCGGAGGTGAGCGGGATCTGCGGTACCGCCGTGTCATCGGGCTCCGCGTCGGCCGTGAACCCGGGGCAGAGCCGCTCGGCCAGGGCCCTGGGGGTGGGGTGTTCGAACACCGCGGTCACCGGCAGGTCGGTCGCGGTGGCGGCGATGAGCCGGTTGCGGAGTTCCACGGCGGTGACCGAGTCGATGCCCAGGCCGATGAAGGTGGTGTCGGGGTCGACGGGACCGCCCCCGAGGACGGTGGCGGCCTCCTGCCGCACCAGCCGGAGGAGCCGTTCACGCCGTCCGGCGGCGGTGAGCCCGTCCAGCTCCTCGCGGAGGGTCCCGGACCGCGCCCCGGGACCGGCGCCGGCGTCCTCGTCGTGCTCCTCCCGGGGCACACCGTCGGGGTCCCGGAGGTCAGGGGGCAAGGTGGCGGGACGGGCGTCGAGTCCGGCGAAGACCGGGTCCGGATCGGGTGTGACGCCGTGGACGTACGCCTCGCCCAGGGAGGTGAGGAACTGGGTCCGGCCTCCGTGGTCCCGGCGGAGCGTGGGGGTGACCCGGGCGTCGATGCCCCGCTCCTCGGCGGTCGCCTGGAGCGCCGAGGTGAGCACCGGATGCGGGCTGATCTCGACGACGGTGCGGTGGCCGTCACTCAGCAGCGCGGCGGTGGCCTCGTCGAACCGGACCGGTTGCCGCAGGTTGCGGGCCCAGTAGGCGGCGTCGAGTACGGGCTCGCGGAGCAGGTCTCCGGTGAGTCCCGAGTAGTACGGGAGGGTCGCCGCGAGCGGCTGGACCGGCGCCAGTTCGGTGTGCAGACGCGGGACGATGGCGTCGATGTGCGGAGAGTGGGCGGCGAGTCCGACGGCGATCCGCCGGGCGTGGACACCAGCGGCGGTCAGACGCTCGACCGCTTCCGCCACGGCGGCCGCGGCACCGGACACGATGACGGACCGGGGCCCGTTCACCGCGGCGATGACCACGTCGTCGCCGAAGGGTTCGAGCAGCGGCTCCAACCGGGCGCGGGACGCCATGACGGAGGCCATGTCCCCGCGTCCGTTCAGCGTGGCCTGCGCCTGGCTCCACCGCGCCACCACCAGGGCGCTGTCATCCAGGGTGAGGGCGCCGGAGACCGCCGCGGCGGAGATCTCCCCACAGCTGTGGCCCAGGACCGCCGTCGGCTGCACACCATGGGCGCGCCACACCGCGGCCAGGCCGACACCCACCGCGAACAGTGCCGGCTGTACGACGTCCGGCCGCTCCAGGGCGGGTGCGCCGTCGGAGCCGCGCAGGATGTCCAGGAGCGACCAGTCGACGTGCGGTTCGAGGGCCTGGGCACACGCGTCCACCTGCGCCCGGAACACCACTGATTCATCGAGGAGCCGACCCGCCATACCGGGCCACTGCGCGCCCTGCCCCGGGAAGACGAACGCGACACCGCCCGCGTCGCCGGGACTTCCCTCGGCCAGGCCCGGCATCGCGCGGCCGTCGGCGAGCGCGTCGAGCCGTTCCCTGAATCCCTCCAGGTCGCCAGCGGTCAGCGCGGCGCGCGGCCCTTGGGCCAGGGGCATCCGGGCGAGGGCGAGTCCGATGGCGGCGGGGCTGGTGTGCGCCGACACCTCGAGGTGGTCGCGCAGCCGCCGCGCCTGCGCCCTCAGCGCTCCCCGGCCATCCGCGGACAGGGTCCACAGGACGGGTTGCCCGGCAGGGGATGTGAACGCCATCACGCCATGACTCCTTCGCGTGTTGTGGGGGATTCTGGAGGGAACGGAGAGTCGAGCACGGCCCCCTCGACGACGGCCTGGGGCACGACAGAGCGTGTCGTGCCAGAGGAGGGGCCCGGTACGTCGGACGACGAGTCAGTACAGACCCTCGGGTGCCGAGTTCGTCATCTGGAGCGGGCGGACATCGGCGACGCCGTCACACGGCCAGTCGCCGTCGGTGTAGCGGGCCGCCTGGTCGCGTTCCAGGATGTTCGGCAGGAAGAGGTTCTCGTGGAGCACCGTGAGACGGACCTGCCCCGTTTCGCCGGGGGCGACGACGGAGGACCAGTCACCCTTGCTGACGACCGCCATGGTCACCTGGGGGTAGTTCGGCAGGTACGGGATCGACCGGCTCTCCGGGCCCACTCCGACGCAGGCGGCGTTGCCGAAGGTGTTGCCGTAGCTGATACCGCAGATGCCGCCGTCCAGCGCGGCCAGGAAGTCACGGTACATGGCGGTGTTGATCTGGGTTCCGCTCAGACGCACACCGTCCAGGCCCGCCACGGCCTCGGGACACCGCCGCCTCATGTTCTCGAACAGCGCCGGGGTGGTGTTGAGGTAGTCGACGCCGCCCCGGTCCAGGACATCGGTGATCTGCTCCAGGAGGTGTGTGGTGTAGCGCTCGACGTCCGCGAGACGTCCTTCGCGGATCAGCCGCTTGACCCACCGCGAGTCCATGTCGATGGCGTACACCTGTCCCGCGTGGAGGTCGGCGACCTCCCACACCCCGTGGCCGATGAGATGCGGTCCGGTGGGAGTGGCCTGCAACCAGGTCCGGCCGGGGGCGAAACCCTCCCGGACGAAGGACCAGCGGCGCCAGACCCCACGGTGCCACAGCATGTCGGGGGTGTAGAAGACCCGGCACGGACGGCCGGTGGTGCCCCCGGTGTCCCAGACCCGCCCGGCGAGGGGCCGGGGTACCGCCCGCGGGACGAGGTCCTCCGGGTTCCGGGTGCGCAGGTCGGCCATGGGGAACGGACCGAAGGCGGTGAGCTCTTCATAGCGCGTGATGTCGAGGGGGTCGAAGCCGAGCCCGTCTGCTCGTCCCAGCCAGTAGGGACTTCCGGAATCCGGGTCGAACGTCCTCCGGACGACCTGACGAGTCCACTGGTCGATATCGACGTCCAGCCATTTCGAGACCAAGGCGTCGAGGTCCGGCACAACTATGTCGGGGTCGGTTTCCCGCAGGACTTCTGTCATGTTCACCGACCCTGCGCGCCGGAGAAATCGAGACCCAGTTCGTACACGGTACTGACGGCGAGTTCGATGTGTTCGGGCCGCGCCACATGGACCACCGGAAAGGGAAAGTCGAGCAGCCCTTCGGGGATGGACGGCCCCATCACCAGACCCAGCCGCACTCCGCAGTCCCGCATTCCCTCGTAGAGGTGGACCAGGCTGATCGGCTCGGTCGCGTTCCGCAGGAACATGGACCGCACATCGTCCTCGGTCTTCATCGCCCCGCGTTCCAGGCACGAGAGCAGCGGAACGCTCGGTGCGGTGAAGGGCATGGACGCGATGTACGGCGCCATGAACTCGCGGTACGGCGCGCGCAGCGGGGAGTGGACGGCGATGGTCCGGCCCGGCAGCGGCACGATCGCTCCCGGCGGGACCGCGGCGGCGAGCTCCTCCAGGGCCGCCTGATGACCGGCCAGCATATGGATCCGCTGGGAGCCGTCGACGGTCGGCCCGAAGTCCCCGGCCGGATGGACACCGGCCACGCCCTCCCACGGCCGGGTGACATCGGCATCCCCCGCCGGGACGAAGGCCAGCGCCATACCCTGCGCGACATCGCCGGGCCCGGGGTCGGGCACGCTTCCGGCCCGGGTCAGCATGGCGAACAGTTCCTGCCGGTCGAGCGCCCCGGCCAGCGCGCCGGCGGTCATCGCCCCCAGGCTCAACCCGCCGATGACCGCCGGTCTCAGACCCGCGTCGGCGAGGAGGTCGTGCACGGCCATCGCGAGCGCCGCCTCCCGGATGCTCCCCACGCTCTGCCGCCGCTCCTGACCCTCGGGCAACTCGTCGCGGAGGATCTGCTCGGGCGTGAGGCCGGTCCATCCGGATATCTGCTCGTACAGCCGGCGCATCAGAGGAGATGTCTCGTACAGCTCGATTCCATGTGGCTCATTTCCCACACCGCCGCCGAACAAGTACCCCAGGGACATGACTCACTCCAATCGAAAACAGATAGCAGCGACTGAACGTCACTTCGAATTCATACGGCTTCCCGGGCAACTATTCCCGGTATTCACCGGACACATCCTCGAGAGGGACCGGACGGACCGCCTGGTCCAGCCAATGAATGGAGAATCGAACTCATGAGCAATTCCAAGCCCACTGACGGAAAGCCAGACCGGGCGATCGGGAAGGGAATCAGTGACGATCAGCGGCGAGCCTAACATCACGAACCGCTTAACCGATCAACACCCTCGGGATTCAGTCAGTGTTCCACCAGCCCCCGAGGTGCCCTTGATAGTAGCGACCGAACGCACCCCGGAAGGACGGAAGGAGGATCTCCCTACTCGCCGGAAACCATCAATTCGAGCCTCCAGATAATTCGAACTCGGCAGCGAGTCCGAGGCGCTGAACACCGTCGATCTCATGGAGTCGGACATATGTGGGATGAGATCCGGAAACGTCGTCGGCCGGCCACGAACGACCATCGCACCACGACCGGTTCCACCACGGGCCCGGTCCGTGACACCGCGCCACTCACCCACTTGCGCTGCACCGGAGCCCCGGCAGCCCACCGGTCACCGCGCCACCGCACCCGGCCGCGCCCCCGAACGCCCCCACCCACCCGGACGCGGCCGAGAACTGCCCCCGCGCCCTGGTCAGTGGTGTCACACGGTGAGACGGTCCGCCGCGCCCGTTCGGCGCTGGCTCCCCGACCGGTGTCCGCCGGACTTCATACGTTCGACCAGCACGAAGGTGACGCTGATCAGCAGCGCCCAGGCACCGAACTTGCTGAGCGCCACGGGCTGCCAGCCACCGAGCTGATGGGGGTAGCTCCACGCGCCCACGTAGGTGGCCGCGTTCTCCGCCACCCACAGGAAGAAGCCGATGAGGACGAAGGAGAGCGCCAGCGGCATCCGGTAGCGACGGTCCCCGACGGTGAAACCGACCGAGGCCCGGGCGGTGACGGCCAGCATCGCGGCGGCCAGGATCCAGCGGGCGTCCGGGAGCCAGTGGTGGGTGAAGAAATTGAGGTAGACGGCCGCCGCCACCACGGAGGTCGCGGTGGCGAGGTAGCCGGTGAAGCGCAACTGGAACAGGTCCCAGGCACGGCACACATAGCCGGCGACGGCCGCGTACATGAACCCGCCGTACAGTGGCACGCCCGCCACCTTCGTCACGGCGTCCTCGGGGTAGCTCCAGGACCCCATATGCACTTTCACCAGCTCGAACAGCAGACCGACACCATGGCATACGACGATCACCACCGTGTCCCGCCCGCTCTCCCACCCCAGTCGGCGCGCGACGAAGGTGAGCAGCACACCGTAGACGAGCACCAGGTCATACCGTGCGATCGGCAGGTCCGGCAGTATCCGGGAGACGGCGATACCGCCGAGGAGCGCCACCGCGAACACGCAGCAGCGCACCTGGAGCATCGTGAACCTGACCAGCTGGCGTATCCCGCCGAAGACCGTGCGCATGTTCAGGAGGACGCCACAAAGCCCCCGGCGGTTGGCACCGGAAGCCAACCGCCGGGGGGGAAGGAGAACGACGGTGGCGCGGCACCGCCGCCCCCACCAGTACCGTTATCCGTGCTGGTCAGCGCCCGTGAACCGGAACCTTGCCGTGTGCGCCTCGGTGGTCCAGCGCCGGAAACCCGCCTTCTCCAGCACCCGCACGGAGGCCGGGTTCGACAACTCCACATCGGCGAACACGGTCCGGACACCCGGAGCGGTGAGGGCGAACTCCGTCAGCGCCCGGGTGGCCTCGGAGGCGTAGCCCCGGCCACGGCGGGACTCGACGATGCCGTATCCGATTTCCAGGGTGCCGTCGGTGGGAGGCCAGAAGAGGCCGAGCGAGCCCACCACCTGACCGCTGTCGCGCTCGAGGACCACGCGGTGGCCGTGTTCTCCGAGCCAGTCGGGGTGGTCACCGAAGAGGCTCGCGATGACGCGGTCGCCGTCGGCGGGGAAGTCCTCCGCCCAGTGGGACGACCTGGTGTCGGCGAGAACCGCGGTGGCCTCGTCAGTGGTCCAGGGCCGCAGGACGAGACGGTCGGTGGTCAGATCCAGCTGCGTGGGGTCGAGCGGTGTGGAGGAGAATGAGGACGTCACGTGTCACTCCTGATGAGTGGGAATGACCGGACCGCGCGGCGTCAGCCCGCGGGCCGGACAAGGGCATGCCGATGGAGGCTCACCGCGGCCATATTCATCGACCTCCTTGTCCCGCTGATCGCGCGCCTCTCGCGCCGGCGCGACAGTAGCAACGCCGCCACTGCCCGGCAAACCCATTATGACCAGGCGTCGTTGGCCCGCCGTCGAGGTGCCCGCGGAGGACGGAGCCGCCCGGTCCGCCTTCTCATCCGCGGCCGTCGGCACCGTTGCCGGACGGCGCCGCGGTGACGGTTTCCGGCGGCGCGGATGCCGTATCGGTGTGCGGCACCGTCGGCGTACGGGTCCGGGGCCCGGACAGCAGGACCGGGGCGGCCCGCAGTGCGCGGGCGAGGAGGTGGGCGCGCCCGGCGAGGACAGGGCCGAGCACCGCCAGGACGAGGACGTAACCGGCGATGAACGGGGCGAGGCGGCTGTGGAGTCCCGCGCTGGTGGCCATGGCGGCGAGGATCAGCGCGAACTCACCGCGTGCCACCAGGGTGGTGGCGATCTCCGCCGCGGGCTGGGCACCGTAGCGGTAGAGGCGGGCGACGAGCAGTCCGGCGGCCACGTTCACCACCAGGGTCAGTGTCGCCGCGGCGGCCACCGGAGCGGCGGCGGACGCCATGTCGCCCGGGTCGATGGCCAGTCCGAACGCGAAGAAGAAGATGGCCGCGAAGGCGTCGCGCAGGGGGTGCACCAGCTTGCGGATCCGTGTCCCGGCGGGCGTCCCGGCGAGGATCAGGCCGACCATGAAGGCGCCGATGGCGTCGGCGACTCCGAGTATCTCCGACACACCCGCGATGAGCACGGCGGCGCCGAGGAAGCTGATGACCAGCAGTTCGTTGTCCCGGACCGCGACCAGGCGGCCGATCAGCCGGGTGCCGTGGCGCGCGGCGGCGGCCAGCATCAGGAGGAATCCGAACGCCCTGGCCGCCTGGGTGACCGTCTCCCCCATGCCCTCGGCACCGCTGATGACGGGCTGGACCGCGGCAAGGTACAGCGCCAGGAAGATGTCCTCCACCACGATGACGCCCAGGATCAGCCGGGTCTCCGGGTGGGCGATACGGCCCAGGTCGATGAGGATCTTGGTGACGATCGCCGAGGAGGAGATGCCCAGCACCCCGGCGAGGACCAGGGCCTCCCGGGCACCCCAGCCCAGCGCGAAACCGAACCCCAGTCCCGCTCCGACGTTGAGCAGCAGATAGATACCACCGGCGGCCAGCAGGCGCCGGCCACCGCTTCTGAGGTCGTCGAGGTGGAACTCCAGGCCCAGGTAGAACAGCAACAGCACCAGACCGAGCGCGGAGAGCATCTCGAAGTCGTGTGCGTCCTGGACCAGGACCGGCCCCGGAGTGTGCGGACCGAGCAGGATCCCGGCGAGCATGAACAGGGGGATGGTCGGCAGGCCGATGCGGCTGCCGAGCCGGGCGAGTACGGCGGCGGCCAGGAAGGCGCCGCCCATGGCGAGCAGGGTGTCGGCATGTCCCACGGGTCACCACCTTCGGCAGCTCGGGCACAGGGCGTGCGGATGTGTCGGGGCGCGGACGGTGAACGGGCGGCGGGCGGTCATCGGGGCCGGTCGGCCCGTTGCCCGCCCGCTGAAATGAGCAGATGGACCGCCGCCCCCGTGGTGACCAGGCCCGATGCCAGGAGCAGGCCGTGGGGCAGCGCCAGGCCCAGGGCCAGCATGGCCAGGGAGACGGCCAACAGGATCCAGGCCGGTCCGCGCCGGTACTCCCGCGGCCTGCGCGGCTGCCCGGCGCCCAGCCCGCGGGCGAAACGCGGATCGCTCCGCTCGGTCCGCTCCGCGAGATCGTTCAGCAGCGGGTCACCGGTGGGTGCCATGGCTCCTCCTCCCATGGACGGCGGTCTCGGTGTCCTGCCACGGTCACATGGAACCCCCGTGCCCCGGTATCGGTGGCAGCACCCATATCGGCGGGCGGCCGCCTCCCATCCGGATGTCCGCCCCCTGGGTGCGGCCACCGATGCGCACGGCCCCAGGATGGCCGTGACGGCCATAGTGGAAGAAGGCGGCCACCGGAAGGAGGCAGCCCGCAATGCCCCTGTTCTGGCGGATCTTCCTGCTCAACGCCGTGATCCTGATCGTGGCCACCGCGCTGCTGCTCGGCCCGGTCACGGTGTCCACACCCGTGCTGCTGACCGAGGCGGGCATCCTGCTGGCCGGGCTGGCCGTGATGCTCATCGCCAACGGTGTGCTGCTGCGCATCGGGCTCGCACCGCTGCAACGGCTCACCTGGGCGATGACCACCACCGATCTGCTGCGCCCCGGACGGCGCCCGGCCGCTGGCGGGCACAGCGAGGTGGCCGAGCTGATCAGGACGTTCAACGCCATGCTCGACCGGTTTGAGGCCGAGCGCGCCACCAGCGCCGCGCGTGCCCTGTCCGCCCAGGAGGCCGAACGCCACCGGATCGCCCAGGAGCTCCACGACGAGGTCGGCCAGACACTGACCGCCGTCCTGCTGGACCTGAAGCGGGTGGCCGTCCACGCACCACCCGCGGTGCGCGAGGAACTCCACGAGGTCCAGGAGACCACCCGCACCAGTCTGGACGAGATCCGCCGCATCGCCCGCCGGCTGCGCCCCGGGGTGCTGGAGGAGCTGGGTCTGACCAGTGCGCTGAAAGCCCTCACCGACGAGTTCGGCAGCTCCGCCCTGGACGTGCGCCACCGCATCGACGGCGATCTGCCGCAGCTGGACAAGGACACCGAGCTCGTCCTCTACCGCGTCGCGCAGGAGAGCCTGACCAACGCCGCCCGCCACTCAGGCGCCCACCGCGTCGAGCTCGCGCTCACCCGCACCCCCGAGGGCATCGAACTGTGTGTCCACGACGACGGCCACGGCCTCCGGGACGCCGCGGAAGGCGCCGGTATCCGCGGTATGCGCGAACGTGCGCTGCTCATCGGCGCCGACCTGACACTGGGGACCGGCGCCGAGCGCGGCACCGACGTCAGACTGGCCGTCCCCACCCACCACCGGAGCCGATGACCGTGTCCGAGGCGAACGAGACCCGCATCCTGCTGGCGGACGACCACGCCCTGGTCCGCCGGGGAGTCCGCCTCATCCTCGAGGGCGAACCCGATCTCACCGTCGTCGCCGAGGCGGCCGACGGCGCCGAGGCCGTCGAGGCCGCCCGCGCCCACCGCCCCGACCTGGCCATCCTCGATATCGCCATGCCACGGCTGACGGGTCTGCAGGCGGCGCGCGAGCTCTCCCGCGTCCAGCCCGGAACCCGGGTGCTCATCCTGACCATGTACGACAACGAGCAGTACTTCTTCGAAGCGCTGGCGGCCGGAGCCTCGGGCTATGTACTGAAGTCCGTGGCCGACCGCGATCTCGTCGAAGCCTGCCGCGCCACCATGCGCGGCGAACCCTTCCTCTACCCCGGCGCCGTGAACGCCCTGATCCGCAACTACCTCCACCGCGCCAGGGAGGGCGAGGACATCCCGGAGCGGGCCATCACCGAACGCGAGGAGGAGATCCTCAAACTCGTCGCCGAGGGGCACAGCTCCCAGGAGATCGCCGGTCTGCTGGTCATCAGCGTCAAGACCGTGGAGCGCCACCGCGCCAACCTCCTGCAGAAGCTGGGTCTGAAGGACCGGCTGGAGCTCACCCGGTACGCGATCCGCGTCGGCCTGATCGAACCGTAACCGCTCGCGGGCGTCACCCCGGCGATGTGATCCAGCGGTCGGCGAGCCCGGCCACCCACACGGTGGCCGCGTCCGGGGTGGCCGGTGGCGCTCCGACCACCACCAGTTCGGTCACCCCCGCATCGGCCAGAGCGGGCAGCAGACCGGGGCCGCCATCGCTCAGGGCGACGGCGACGGTGGGCTCCGTGGCCGGGCGGTGGTGACTCGCGCAGTATTCCCGGAGGGCCCGGACGCGTTCGCCGACGGCCTCCGCGGGGAGGTTGAAGCCGTACCAGCCGTCCCCGAAGGCGGCGACCCGGCGCAGTGCCGCGTCGCTGTTCCCGCCCACCACGACCGGGATCCGCCGGTCACGCACCGGTTTGGGGTTGACCCGGATCCCGTCGAAGCGGGTGAACTCCCCCTCGAACGAGGCCACATCACGGTCCCAGAGGGTGCGCATGACGGCGACGTACTCCGCGGTGCGGCGGCCGCGATGGGCGAAGGGGACGCCGAGCGCGGCGAACTCCTCGGCGGACCAGCCGACACCGACCCCCAGGGTCAACCGCCCGGCGGAGAGCACATCGAGCGTCGCCGCCTGTTTGGCCACGGCGACCGGGTTGTGCTCGGGGAGCAGCAGAATGCCGGTGGCCAGACCGATCCGGGTGGTCACCGCCGCGGCGAAGGTCAGCGCGAGCAGGGGGTCGAGCCAGTCCGCGTCGGCGGGGACGGCGATCCGGCCGTCGTCGGAGTAGGGGTAGCGGGAGGACGGGGTGTCGACCATGACGATGTGTTCACCCGCCCACAGGGTCGCGAAGCCGTGTGCTTCGGCGGCCTGCGCCACCGCGCGGATGATCCGCGGTCGCGCGCCGTTCCCGATGCCGAGCGCGTGCAGTCCCACCTGCATCAGCCACCTCCGCCCTCGGGATGACCGTAACGGCGCCGGCGGTGGCCGACCACGCGGCGGTGTGGCCGTGGGGCGGGAGGCGGATCGCGTCACCCGAACGGTCCTCCCCGGCTTGCCGCACGTTCCTCCGGCGCGGACGACACCGCTCGTACGGCGTCGCTCCGGGGACGGTCGGTCCCCGGAGCTGTCCGCGACCTGTCTCAGCCGCAGCGGCGGCCGGAGTTGATGCAGCTGACGGCCTTCTTCATCAGCTTCTTCGACATGGCGTTGATGAAGTCGCCGTGGTCGGTGACCGGCTTGTGCAACGACTCGGGGAAGCTGTCGATGGCGAACGCGGTCGAACCGGCGAGCCCCTTGTAGGTCACCCGCTGCACCAGCTGCGGGATCGGCCGGAAGCCCGCAGGACACGCACCACGCTCGTCGGCGAAGGCGACGTGTGAGCGGTGGTTGGCGCTGTCGGTGTTCTTGCCGTCCCAGCAGTTCTGGAACTTCGCCACACGCATCAGATCGCTGCCCTTCGGGCAGATCGGGTACTTGTCGCGCAGCTCGACCTTGTTCTCGAACCCGGTGCAGGTGAAACGGGCGTTGGCGTTGGCGCCGCCGTTGGCGTTGGCCTTGGCGTCACCGGTGATGATGCGCAGGAACCGCGGCATGGCGGTGACCTTGGCGTTCGGATTGCCGATGAACTGCAGTGAGACGCGCGCGGGGGTGAGGATCTTCCCGGTGTTCCCCTCGGCACCGCCACCCTGCTTGTCGGCGTCCGACTCCTGGACGCCGTCGCGGTCCCGCAGCACCGGCCAGTAGTAGGTGGACCGGTCACCGTTGGTGCAGGTGGTCCGGGACGCGGCCAGGGAACGGTCATCGGTGAAGGCGTCCACACCGATGGCCCCGACGTAGTCATGGGTGTGGTGGGCGCCGTTGCTCACGCCCGGGGCCACGATGACGTTGTCCGAGTTGAACCGGCCCGCCTTGTTGACACCGCACCGGGTGCGGAACGCGCCCTTGGACGCCGCGCGGCCGTTGGCCACCGGCCGCACATTGGGCTGGACCCTGGTGATGTCCACGAAGTCCTCCGGCGCGGGTCCGCCGGTGGGCTGCGGTGTGCCGGTGGGCTGCGGTGTGCCCGTTGCGGGCGTCTGCTGGGGGCTCTGTTCCCCGCTGCCGCCCGGTGCGGTCGTCGTACCCCCGACCGTACAGGCCGCGAGGCTCTGGAGGTCCTTCGGACGCTCGGCGCCGGTCCGTTCGACGGCTATCTCGATCCGCTCCAGGATGGCCGATCGCTTGGCGAGCAGCGGGTCGAGGACGGTGCGGGAGGACACGCCCTGCTCCGAGAGCCTGGTGTCCGCGGTCTCGATGTCCCGCCGCATCAGCTCCAGGCTGCGCCCCACCTCCGCGGACGCCGCCCGGGGAACGTCTCCCAGCCTGTCCTTCACCTCGGGGCAGATCACACCACCGGCGCTCGGTTCACCGGAGTTGCTGGCGTTGGCTCCCACGTTGATGGCTACCAGCCCGCCCCCTCCGAGCACCAGCCCGGCGAGCCCGAACAGGGCTTTACGCCGCGTGCCGTTCACTTTGTGCCGTTGCCTCATCAGGTGCTCGCTTCCATCGGGTTCCGGGGCCAGGCGCCGTACGCAGGTCGTAGGGCGCCCCGTTGGCGCCAGAGTCTGGCAACAGTCGCACGCCGGAAGGCGGTCTCGGCTGAGTGCGTCACCATCTCGTAAGACATGGCCGCCGGAAGGCGGCACAGATGCCCCTTTCGCGCCGCGCACTAGGGAAAAACCCCAGGTCACCCCTACCCCGGCGGTTCGTGTATCCGTAGAAGCCACCACCATCGCCATCGCGCCGCACCACATCACGCTGAACGACGGAGAACAGGAACCAAGCATGCTGAAGACCCTCGCGCGCCACACGGTC
Organism: Streptomyces sp. NPDC045899; assembly: GCF_056431485.1. Lineage (NCBI taxonomy): Bacteria > Bacillati > Actinomycetota > Actinomycetes > Kitasatosporales > Streptomycetaceae > Streptomyces > Streptomyces sp. NPDC045899. Next base: position 207,542 of record NZ_JBWKKP010000014.1, on the reverse strand, counting down.
GTGAGCGCGTCCGCCGTCTCACTGGCCCTCCTCACGGCCGCCTGCGGGACGGAGTCGAACACCGGGCCGGGCGGCAAGAGCAGCTCCCGTGACGCGTCGCCCTCACCGGCCCGGTCCGGTATCGAGAAACTGCCCGCCAAGACCGTGCTGGCCAAGGCCAGGAACGCGCTCCAGGACGCGGAAACGGTCCGCATACGGAAGACGTCGTCCGTGCTGGGGCAGACGGCGGATGCGCGGGTCGACATGTCCGGCAACTGCACCGCCACCTCGAGAGAGGGTGGACAGAAGACCGACGGACAGGTGCGCCTCGGGCCCAGGAACGAGACGATCAAGCGGGGTGACATGGCCTGGGTCAAGACCGACACCAGTCTGTGGAACCTGGAAGTGGGCCCGGGGGTGACCGAGAAGCTCAAGGGCAAGTACGGCTACGCCAGAGCGTTCGACCTGACCGCCCGCCTCGGAGGGTGCCGCGACGCCGAGGAGGTGCTCCGGGAATCCCATGACGCGTGGGAGGGCGAGGGCGCCACCAAGGGCTCGGTGGTCGAGATCGGCGGCCGGAAGGCCCTCGCCGTGACGTCCCACGGGTTCCGTAAGGTCACCGTCTTTGTCGCCCTGGAAGGAAAGCCCCTCCCCTTGAGGATCCGGGACGCCAAGGAGACCTCTTGGGCGAATACGTGGGACTTCAGCGAGTTCGGCAAGCCAGTGCCCTCCCGCACCCCCACCAGGGCCGAGACCGTGGATCTCAGGAAGACGTTCCAGAATCAGTGGGACACGCTCGGCTGAGGCCGGGGGCACGGCTCCGGCCGGGGCCGGGGGGAACGCGGGCCCGGCGCGGCAAGGAACTCGGTGACGCCCGTGTACGTTGCCGGGGTGACATGTGACGACACGTGTCCGATGACGAAGGACGCGGCGAAGCCGAGGTGGCAGCAGTGGCGATTTTTGATCGGCTCAAGGACCAGGCCAAGGCCCTCCAGCAGCAGCGGAGCGGCCAGGGGCACGGGGGCTCCGGAGGGCACGGGAGCTCCGGCTCGCGTGGCGGGTCCAAGGCCCAGCTCGTCGGCGTGCTCAAGACACAGCTCTCCTCGCTCAAGACCGAGCTGAAGAGCGGCGCCTACCGCGACGCCAGCATGGCCGTGTGCGCCTTGGTGGCAGCGGCCGACGGACAGGTCGACCCCGCCGAGCGGCAGCACGTCGAATCACTGATCCTCTCCAACGACGTGCTGCAGAACTTCCCGCCCGAGCAGCTGCGCACCCGGTTCAACAAGCACGTGGACCTGATGATGACGGACTTCGCCCGCGGCAAGGCGGAGGCCCTCCAGGAGGTGGCGAAGGCGGCGAAGAAGCCCGCCGAGGCCCGAGCCGTGGTCCAGACGGGCCTCGTGGTGGCCGGTGCGGACGGCTATGTGGCGCCCGCCGAGGAGCAGATCCTGCGCGAGGTGTGCGGCACGCTCGGACTGTCCTCCGCGGAGTTCGGCATCTGAGACGCGGCCGCGCTCCGCCGCTCCCGACCGCGTCCATGGCGCACGGGACGGCGGAGCGCCTCCGTTTCCCCGCTTCTCCGGTTTCCCCCTCCCCCTCTCCCGCCGACGGCGCGCCCGCCGGCACGCCTCGCCGTCGCCGCCGACGAGTGCCCGGCATCGCCCCGTACCGCACCATTTCTCTCCCCGCCGACGGCTCGGCCATGGTGCCACCCGCGGGCGCTGCTCAGAATGGCCGCCCGGCTCGGCAGCACACACTGGCGCCGTCTCGCCCGCGCCCCTCCAACTCCTCCTGCTGACAACGCTGTTGCGCAGCACACAGCGCCCCGCCCCGGCAGCCGCGCACCGAGACAGCCACCCGTCGGTCAGGCATTCGCCTCCGCGCCGGACTCGAACGCCGCCGCCTCAAGCGTCGTACCGAGGACCGCGCCGCCGCACTCGGCCGCACCGTGAGGGCTGCCCGCGCGAGCCCCCGAGCCTCCCGGCCCGCACCCGTCGGACCGGGAATCCACAGCCTCGACAAGGCATACATCTTGAAGTCTCAAGAACTTTTTGGATAGCGTCCTGCCACCTCGGCCACCGCCGCACCACGGCCGTTCACCCGCCAGGCTCACCCTCGGAGGGCTGTTCGTCATGCGCTTATCCAGCGTGTACACAGCTGCACCACCCCCCACCGTGCTGATGGACGATCAGGCGCTGACCGCGTTCCTGGTCGCCGCCAGCGCCGAGTACGACCGCATCACCCCTCAGGAACCGCTGCCCTGCTTCGCCCTTCTCGTGGGCACCGAGGAGGACGGCGTCATCCACGTCGAACGCCTCGCCTTCGCGGGTAACGCACGTGTCCGCGACCCCGCCGCACGCCGCGAGTTCGCCGAGTCGATCGTGCCGACGTACGGGTCCATGTACGAGAACGAGTCCCGCGGCTGGTGGGTCGACTCCCGCGATCTGCTGCGCGCCTCCCGCGAGGCGGAGGCCGAGGGACTGGAGCTCCTGGGCTCGATCCATATGCATCCCGACTGGCACAGGATCGGGCCCCCACAGGAGCGTTCGATGACGCTGAGCGAACGCCCGACGCCCATGGACGACTACGTCTTCGCCTCCACGGCATGGCCGGTCAACATCATCTGCTACCTGGAACGCCGTGGCGGGGCGCTCTACCACGCCCTCGCGGCCTGGGCCCCGCCACCGCCCGGTGACCCCGGTGCCGGATGTCATGAACTCCCGTTGCGCGTCCGGGCCGTCCCCGGAGATCCCCGGTCCCTGGAGGCCGAGGCGGTGGTGTGCTGATGGCGCCGTCCGACGAACACATCACCGCGCTGTGGCGGAACATGGCCGAGTGCTGGGCACACGGAGACGCCACCGGTTTCGCCGAGAACTTCTCCGAGGACTGTGACTTCACCACCGTCAGGGGCGACAAACCGGCGGGCCGCGCCGGGATCGCCGAAGGACACACGGCGCTGTTCGACGGTGCGTACCGCGGGTCGACACTGACCGCCCGGGTACGGCAGATCCGGTATCCGCACCCGGACATCGCCACGGTCGACGCCGAGTCGACGGTGACCGGACCGGACGGAAGGCCGCTGGCCGACACCCACGCCCTCGCCGTGGTGCAGCGCGACACCACCACCGGCCGGTGGACCGTCACCGCCTTCCACAACATGGTGCCGCTGCGCCCGCCCCGCACGTCGTGAACCAGCACACGCCGTGAACCCCCACACCGAGGAGAGCCCCCTTCCCATGAGCAAGCCCACACTCCGCCATCTGGCCATGGTCGCCCGCGACCCCGAGAAGCTCGCCGCGTTCTACACGGACGTCTTCGACATGGAGGTCTTCCACCGGGACCCGGACGGCAGCTGTTTCCTCAGCGACGGATATCTCACCCTCGCCCTGATCGCCCACCGTCTCGACGGTGATGTGCCTGTGGGCATGAACCACTTCGGGTTCCAGGTCGCGGACACCGATGTCACGGCCGAACGGCTGCGGGCCGCCGGTGCGGCGGCGCCCGCCGAACGCCACACCAACCGTCCCTTCGCCGAGTACCGGGCGATGGACCCCGAGGGCAACTGGTTCGACCTCTCGGCCCACGGCTACGGCGGGCCGCCGGCCCCCGAGCAGTGAGCCGATCCCCCCAGCGGCGGCCCGCACCCGGCCTGGAAACCGGGTGCGGCGCCACCAGCCCCCGAGCTTGGATGGCGTCATGGACAACGCGCTGTGGGACAGACTTCCGGCACCGACCCGTGCCGCGGTGGACCGGCTCCTGGACATCGACCACAACGTGCACGCGATCAAGCTGATACGGGACTCCGTCGGCGAGCCGGTGCCCGGTATCCCCGAGTGTGTCGATCTCATCGACCAGCGCCATCAGGCCCTGGGGGCGTACCCGCGCGGAGACTCCGCGTAGCGACGCCGGAACCGGCCGCGCGGCTGGGTCCCGGACCCCGGGGTTCCCCCGCGTCGCCCCACCGGCATCGCCGTATGTGTCAAGCGCCCCTCGCGAGATCTCACCATCCGGATGGCCGACCGCCCCGTAGATATGCGTGGGATAACGATCTCCGCCGATGGCTTGCCCTGCGGCGCTGTACTCATAGCCTTGCGATCATGCCTCTGTTTTCTCTTCGCCGTAATGGAGCGCGCCTCACTCCTGAACTCGACGACGGGGAGCTGGGCAAGCTCGTGAAAATGCTGCGCGACTCGAGCGCCTGGGGGACCATCGGCGCCGCGGAGCTGGGCGCGGCCCGGGTGAGCGGCGTGCTGAAGCGGAGCCCGGGCGACTGGGACCGCCGGGCCCATCGCGTCTCGGTGCTGGCCCATGCGCTGTCCGACTCGAACCTCGCGTCCGACTGGGCCGGCCGCGAACCGGACAACCCGGACGCCCTGGTGCTCCACGCCTGGGTCCAGCTCGTCCGCGGCCAGAGCCAGGGCGCGACGCCCGATGCCGCCGCGGTGCTGGAGGCGTGCCACCGGGCCGTCGAGCTCAATCAGCACGACCCCACACCATGGGTGGTGATGCTGGGTGTCTACCGCCTGGAGCGCTATCCTCGCGCGGACGTGTTCGCGCTGTGGCAGGAGCTGCTGTCGCGCGACCGGTGGCATCGCGAAGCCCATATGAGCATGCTCGAGTTCCTCTCGCCCGACGAGGGCGGCTCCCATATGCACGTGCTGGAGTTCATCGACGGCATGCGCGCCCAGATGCCCGCGAACGCGCCGTGTGCCGCGGTGGAGCTGACCGCCCACGTCATGCAGTACCACACGGTGCTGGACCGGGGCGGGATGGAAGCCCTCCTCGCCCGCAACCACTGGTCCCAGCCCGCGGTGTCCCAGGCGCTGGACCGGGCGTACGACACCTGGCGGAAGCCGGGTTTCTTCCACCACGCCGCGGCCCTGGCCGATCTGAACCTCCTGGCGTACGCCCTCATCACCGCCAACCGGAAGCATGAGGCCGGAGACGTCTTCAAGCTGCTGGGCGGCCGGGTGACCCAGTGGCCGTGGTGGCGGGACGGGGACCCGGTGGCCGAGTTCCGGCGGTGGCAGGAGCGGCTGGGGACGTGACACCCACGCCGGATCGGCCGGAGGTGCGGACGCGGGGACGCGGCGGACCCCGGCGCGGTCCGATGGCACGCCCCCGCGTGAAATCGGATGTCGTCGGCAGATCCGCCCTGCCATGCTGTGGCCGTGACGGAGACGACCCCCTATGACGCCGACCGTGCCCGCTTCACCCGCGAGGCCCTGGCCCGCCTGGTGCTGTGCGACGAGGCCGTGGACGTCGCCGACAGTGCCGGCGGCCTGGTGGCCACCGGGAACGATCCTGACTGCGGGCCCGGCGGCCGGGTGAGCCAGGCCCTCCAGCTCGTCGAACTCGCGGAACGGGCCCTTGCCTCGGCCGTGGTCTACGAGCGCGAGCGCGGAAGTTGCTGGGCGGAGATCGCCCAGTATCTGGGGACCGCTGCCGCGGAGGCCGAGGCGCTTCGCGGCACACCTCACCGAGTGGGACACGGCGTTCACCGTCCCCTACCGGCTGGACGAAACCGGCCGCAGACGTCTGCCCCGGCTCCCTCCAGCGGCTTATGACCCGGAGGATGCCCGCACCTTCCTCGACCGCTGGGCCCTCCTCCGCCGCATCGGGATCGACGACCGGCAGGCGGTGAGCCGCGGACTGCGGATGGCAACGCCGGAGGAGCACACTCCCCCGGCCATGGCCTAGCCGCTCGCGATCGACTCCAGCATCGCCGCCGTCCGCCCGGGCTCGGCCAGTATGACGTCATGTCCGCAGGCGATCTCCCGGATGTCCCAACCCGCCCGCACCGCACGGTCGTAGGACCGGTCGAGACTCTCCAGCGGTGGCCGGGTGTGCCGGATGTAGGTGGCGGGAAGAGCCGCGAGCGGCGCGGGGTCGTAGTGCGCGGCATCGGTCTGGCACCGCAGCGGAAAGGCCGTCAGCCGCTCACCCACGTGGGAGCGCCGGTCGTCCGGGATACCCCACTGTTCCAGGAAGGCGGGTGCCGGTGGGAGGAACCACCCCTCACCCCGCTCCCGGGCGGTCCGCCGGTAGCCGCCGGCGACCTCGGGCGGCTCCACGTCCAGCAGACACTCCCCCGGCTCCACGACGAAGGCCGCGAGGAAGGTCAGCGAGGCCAGCCGTTCACCGACGGCCTCGGCGAGCGGACCCGCGAGCACACCGGCGTAGCTGTGCAGCACCAGATGCACCTCGGTGAGGTCCTCGAACCACAACAGTTCGGTGAGGTCACGTACATGGGTCAACAGACCGATCGCGGGAGTGAGCGCATCACGCCGTTCGCCCTGTCCGGTCAGGCTGGGAGTGAACACCTCGTGCCCGGCCGCGGTGAGTCTCCGGCGTACCGGGGCCCAGCACCAGCCCCCGTGCATCGCCCCGTGCACCAGCACAAATGTCGCCACCGACCGCACCGCCCGCCCGTCCGTCCCGCGCCACCGCGGGTCAGCATACGAACGCTCGGCGCCGCGTACGCCGCGCCACCACCGACCGGGCCCGGACCGTGGCCCAGGTGCCGCAAAGGTGCTGGCGGGATCGTTCCGAGCGGAGAACACATCGAGGTCTCGCTCCGGCCGCGGTTCCCCGGGGGGTGGCCGAGCCGTCTCCGCCCAGCGACGGCGCAAGAACGCCCGGCCTCTAGGCCCCGCCCTGGTCCGGCTCCTCCTCCTGCTCGGTGATCACCCGGCAGAAGCCTCGCACGTGTGCCTCCACCAACTCACCGGCGAGATCGGCGTTCTTGGCGGCCACCGCGTCGTAGATGGCATGGTGCTCCGCACGCAGTCGGGCCATGATCGGCTCCCACTCCTCCTGCCGGTGGAACGCCTTGAGGATCACGTGACGGGCCGCGCTGCGGACGGCGATGGTCATGTCGGCCATCAGGCGGTTGCCACCTGCCTCGGCGAGCAAGACGTGGAAGTCGGTGTCGTGGTCGTTGAACCGCTCCCGCGGCAGATCCGGATCGTCCATCCGCAGCAGCGGCTCCCGCAGCCGGGCGAGGTCGTCGTCGCCGGCCCGCTCCGCCGCCAGACGGGCGCTCGAGCGTTCCAAGGCGGCGCGCGTCTCGAAGACGTCACCCACCGGGAAGTTGGCCAGGGCCATGTGCAGACGCAGGACCTGACCGAGCGCGGCGCCGGGCATCGCGGCGATGACACTGCCCGAATCCGGGCCGGTGCCGACCCGGGAGCGGAGCACGCCCTGCGCCTCCAGCACCCTGAGGGCCTCGCGGATGGCGGCGCGGCTCACCCCGAGCAGTTCGACCAGCTCACGCTCGGGTGGAAGTCGGTCGCCGACGCGTAGCGCACCGGCCAGGATCTGCTCCTCGATCCGGGCGAGCACCAGCTCATAGGTGCGCGTACGTGGCACCGGTTCCCAGGTGCCTGCCTCTGCCATCAGGAATTCTCCGCCCCGTCCGTGGGTCCCCGTCGGTACTGCGAGTACGCGTACGGCCCTCATTCCGCGCGTATCCGCCGTGATCTTACATTGCGCCTCTCTTCATGGTCTGACCAAAGAAAAGAATCCGCACGGACCCCTGGACATGGCTCTGGACGAAACCTAGCCTCTGCGTACCAATCTATGGTCTGACCAAGCCCTCCCTGCGTGACTCCCCCCTCTCCTCACCTCACCCCAGCGAGCGTCGCCGTGTACCAACCCACCCTGAATCCCGTTGCAGACAGCGCCGCAGTGTCGGCGCTCGTCGCTGCTCTGCCCCTGCTCACCCTGTTCCTGCTGCTCGGCTGGTTGAGGCTCAAGGCCCATTGGGCCGGCCTCGCCGCGCTACTCGTGGCCGCCGTCGTCGCGGTGGCCGGTTTCGGCATGCCGGTCCAGCACACCCTGCTGGCGGCGAGCGAAGGCACCGCCTTCGGCCTCTTCCCGATCGCGTGGATCCTGCTCACGGCGATCTGGGTCTATCAGCTCACCGTCGTCAGCGGTCGCTTCGAAGATCTTCGCGAGGCGTTCGGCCTGCTCAGCGATGATCCGCGCATCCAGGCGGTGATCATCGCCTTCTGTTTCGGCGGGCTACTCGAGGCTCTGGCGGGCTTCGGCGCGCCGGTCGCCATCACAGGAGTCATGCTGCTGGCGCTCGGCTTCACCCCGCTCCGCGCGGCGATCACCGTACTGGTCGCCAACACCGCCCCGGTGGCCTTCGGTGCGATGGCGATCCCGATCATCACTGCGGGAAACCTCACCAAGATCCCGTACACCGAGATCGGCGCGGTGGTGGGACACCAGACTCCGCTCCTCGCCGCGTTCGTCCCGCTCCTGCTGGTAGCCCTGGTAGACGGCCGTCGTGGGATACGCCAGACCTGGCCGGCCGCTCTGGTGTGCGGCGTGGTCTTCGCGGTCGCCCAGTTCATCAGTGCCACGCATCTGTCGGTCGAGCTCACCGATGTGATCGCCTCGCTCTCCGGTCTGGTCGCCCTGGTGCTCTTCCTCCGGGTCTGGCAGCCCCGCGGTGGCGCGGAGGCCACGGCCGCAATGCGCGCGGAACACGGCGCCGACCGCCTCGCGCCCGAGAACCACATGAGCCCCGTGGACCGCCCCGGGACGGACGGGAGCCGCAGAGGGCGCTACACCATGGCCTTCCTGCCGTACCTGATCGTGATCGCGGTCTTCGCGGTGGCGAAGCTCTGGTCCCCGGCCAAGGACTTCCTCGCCGACAGCGACCTCACGGTCGAGTGGCCGGGCCTGCACGGCCATGTACTCGGAGTCACCGGTCAGCCCGCCTCCAGCACCGTCTTCTCCCTCCCTTGGCTCTCCTCCCCGGGCACCCTCCTGCTGGTGTCCGGTCTGATCGTCGCCGTGACGTACCGGATGCGTCCGCACACGGTGGTCCGCGAGTTCGCCGCCGTCGCGGTACGGCTTCGCTGGGCGGTTCTGACCGTCGCGTCGGTCCTCGCTCTCGCCTACGTGATGAACCTGTCGGGCCAGACGCTGGTCATCGGTTCCTGGATCGCCGGGGCGGGCACGGCGTTCGCCTTCCTCTCGCCGGTGCTCGGCTGGCTCGGCACCGCGGTGACCGGCTCCGACACCTCCGCCAACGCCCTGTTCGCGACCCTTCAGCAAAGTGCCGCGCACAAGGCCGGCCTGAGCGAGACCCTGTTGGTCGCCGCCAACACCTCGGGAGGTGTCGTCGGCAAGATGATCAGCCCGCAGAACCTCGCCGTCGCGGCCACGGCGGTCGGCATGGCCGGCCGGGAATCGGAGCTGTTCCGCGCCGCACTGAAGTGGAGCGTGCTCCTCCTGCTCGTCCTGTGCACCCTGGTCGCCCTCCAGGCCGGACCGCTCGCAGGGATGCTCCCATGACCGCGACGCGCCGCACGTCATCCATGACCGCTCACACGCCCCGGCCCGCTCCGTGGCCGGCCACCGACTCCGGGAAAGCCGCGATGCGCATCGCCCTCTTCGTCACCTGTGTCAACGACACCCTCTACCCCGGCACCGGACGGGCGGTGGTGACCGTCCTGGAGAGGCTGGGGCTCACGGTGGACTTCCCCACCGGACAGACCTGCTGTGGACAGCCGCAGTACAACACCGGGTACCGGCGAGAGACCGAACCCCTGGTGCGCCGGACGGCCGCAGCCTTCGCCGGGTATGACTACGTGGTCACACCGTCGGGTTCCTGTGCCGCCATGGTGCGTGACAACTATCCGCGCATCGGCGCCAGGGCGGTGGCAGAAGGGCGCGGTGCCGCACTCGCCGAGGCCGCGGCCGGGCTGGTGCCCCGGGTGTACGAGTTCACCGAGTTCCTGGTCGACGTCCTCGGTGTCACCGATGTCGGCGCCCACTACCCGCACACCGTCACCTATCACCCGTCCTGTCACGGACTGCGGATGCTCGGCCTCGGCGACCGCCCCCTGCGGCTGCTGCGAGCGGTGCGGGGGCTCACCCTCCTCGAACTACCCGGTGCCGAGGAGTGTTGCGGCTTCGGCGGGACCTTCGCCGTGAAGAACGCGGCCGTGTCCGCCGCCATGGGTGAGGACAAGGTCCGCCAGGCGGTCGCCACCGGAGCCCACACGCTCTGCGGGGCGGACAACTCCTGCCTGATGCATCTCGGCGGCATTCTGCATCGTCGGAGCGATCCGATCGTCCCCCTTCACCTCGCCGAGATCCTCGTCGGCACCGAACTCGTCGACACCGAACGGAAGACCTCCTCATGAGCCGCACCTATCTGGGCATGCCCGCCTTCCCCCGGGCGGCGGCCGTCACCACGCAGGACACACGACTGCGCGCGAACCTCACCCGAGCCACCCACAGCATCCGGGACAAACGAGCCGCCGCCGTCGCCGAACTCGACGACTGGGCGCAACTGCGTGACGCCGGAAAACACATCAAGGATCGGACCCTGCGCCACCTCGACCACTATCTGCTGCAAGCCGAGCGGGCGGTCACCGCGGCGGGAGGGGTGGTGCACTGGGCTGCCGACGCCGCGGAGGCCAACCGGATCGTCGCCGACCTGGTCAAGGCCAAGGGGGTCCGGGAGGTTGTCAAGGTCAAGTCCATGGCCACGCAAGAGATCGGACTCAACCAGGCGCTGGCCGCCGAGGGCATCACCGCTTGCGAGACGGACTTGGCCGAGCTGATCGTACAACTCGGCGACGACCTGCCGTCCCACATCCTGGTACCGGCGATCCACCGGAACCGGGAGGAGATCCGCCAGATCTTCGCCACTTCCATGGGAGACTGGGGCAAGCCCGCTCCGGAGGGGCTGTCGGACGATCCGGCGGATCTCGCGGAGGCCGCCAGATCGCATCTGCGGGAGAAATTCCTGAATGCCAAGGTGGCGGTTTCCGGGGCGAACTTCCTGATAGCGGAGACCGGCACGCTGGTCGTCGTGGAGTCCGAGGGAAACGGCCGGATGTGCCTGACCCTCCCCGAGACCCTGATCTCGGTCGTCGGCATCGAGAAGGTCGTGCCCACCGCGCGGGACCTGGAAGTCTTCCTCCAGACACTGCCCCGGTCCTCCACCGCGGAACGGATGAACCCCTACACCTCGACCTGGACCGGGACCACCGCGGATGACGGCCCGTCGGAGTTCCATCTCGTACTGCTCGACAACGGCCGCACCGACACCCTCGCCGACGAGGTCGGCCGCCAGGCCCTGCGTTGCATTCGCTGCTCGGCCTGTCTCAACGTCTGCCCGGTGTACGAACGGGCCGGCGGCCATGCCTATGGCTCCCCGTACCCGGGCCCGATCGGCGCCATCCTCACCCCTCAGCTCCGGGGGCTGCGGAACGAGGTGGACGCTTCGCTGCCGTACGCGTCGTCCCTGTGCGGGGCCTGCTACGAGGTGTGCCCGGTGGCCATCGACATCCCCGAGGTCCTGGTCCACCTGCGCGAACGTGTGGCGGAGCAGGGAAGGGGGCACCGGGCGGAGCGGGCGGTGGTCAAGGCCGCGAGCCGCCTGCTGGACCGCCCGGCTCTCTATGCCGCCGCGGCCCGCACCGCCGCCCGCACCCGGCGACTGCATCCGCGGCGGTTGCCCTTCCCCGGGCCGGCCAGAGCCTGGAGCCGGAGCCGGGACCTGCCCTCGATTGCTCCGCGGTCCTTCCGTGACTGGTGGACGGCGGAACGCCGCGGGCGCGGCGCCGAGGACGTCGCCCCCGATTCCCCGGAGGCCACCCGATGACGACCGACAGCCGAGACCGCGTCATCGCCCGCGTACGGAACGCCCTCGTGGACGTACCGGACGGCGAGGCCCCGGCGGACCACCCGGTGCCGCGCGACTACGTGGACGTCCACCACCCCGGGGACCGGCCGGGCATGCTCGACCTTCTCGCCGAGAACCTGGCCGACTATCGTGCCGTCGTCCACCGCTCCGAGCCCGGTGCACTGCCGTCGCTCATCGCGGAACTGCTCGCGGCTCGCGGTTCGAGCACCGTGGCCCACCCGGCCGACCTGCCGGAGGTATGGCTGGCGGAGTCAACGGGCGTCGGACGTGTGATCGACGGGCCGGAGGCCACCGCAGCACGGCTGAACACGATCGACACCGTGGTGACCGGCTGTGCGCTGGCCATCGCGGAGACGGGTACCGTTGTGCTCGACGCAGGGCCCGGTCAGGGACGCCGCGTCCTGACCCTCCTGCCCGATCACCACATCTGCGTGGTCGAGGCCGGGCAGGTGGTGGCATCCGTCCCACGGGCCCTGGCCCGGCTGGATCCGACACGCCCTCAGACATGGATCTCGGGCCCCTCCGCGACCAGCGACATCGAGCTGGCCCGTGTCGAGGGCGTGCACGGACCGCGCTCACTTGAGGTGGTGCTGGTCGAGGAGAGGGCGATGGAGGATGCGATGTCCAGTGCGGTGCATGGCAGTTGACTGCTCCTCATGAGGCTTCACCACCGGATCGGTTCCGCGTGGTGTCGTGACCCGCTGCACGGCCTCATGGGACGGACGGAGGTCCGACGGACTGCTGCAGCCCGTCGGCCTCCCGGCTGATTGCCCCTCGGAGCTGGGGAGTCAGCCGACGCAGCCCGGGACGGGTGTCGGGCTGCCGGCGCAGTTCGTGGGGGTGTTGCCACCGATGAACGAACCGGTCAGTGTGACGGTGCCACCGTCGTTGGAGAGGCCGCCGGGTGCGTCGCTGGAGGTGTTTCCGCTAATGGTGCTGCCGGTCGCGGTGAGGGTACCGTTGTCGTTGAAGATGCCTCCCGCGAAGCCGTTGGCGACGGTGTTCGCATTCACGGTGGAGCGCTGGAGCGTCAGGGTGCCGTCGTTGTAGATGCCACCGGAGTCGTTGTCCGCGTTCCCGTTGACGGAGTTGGCGTTGACCGTGGTGTTCACCAGGGTCAGGTCGCCGTCGTTGTACAAACCTCCGCCCTCGGCCCCGGTGCCCGCGGTCGTCAGGGTGTTGCGAGTGACCAGAGAGCCCGTCAGGGTCAGGTCCGCGTTGTTGTAGATGGCCCCGGCGAAGCCGCCCGTGGTCGTCCTGGTGGTGGTGTTGAGGCTGAACGCGCTGTTCGAGATCTTGACGGTACCGCCGTCGAAGTCTGCGGCCCCGCCGTCCCCGCTGGATCCGTTGACGACGTTGCGGGTGAAAGTACTGCCGGAGATCGTGATGTTGGAGGCGGGGCTGTCGTTGTTGACGCCCCCGCCCTCGACACCCCGGTTGCCGGTGATGGTGGCATTGGAGATCGTGGATGTGCCGTCGGAGTTGATGGCCCCGCCGTGGAAGCCGACGTTGTCGGTGTACGTGTCGCCGTTCGAGGTGCTGGTGCCACTGGTGAGAACGCTGACGCCGCCGCCGTCGCCGTTGCCGACGGTGATGTTGTTGATGAACCTGGTTCGGGTGGTGTTCAGGGTGCCGCCGCCGTTGACGAGGGCGCCCGCCCCCTGTCCGTTGACGTTGCCGCCCCGGAGGGTGAGGCTGGTGAGCGACAGGGTGCCGCCGCTGCCCACCTCGAAGATCCGGAACATGGGGGCCGTGGAACTCCGCTGGATGGTGGCACCGTTGCCGGTGATGCTGACCGAACCGGTGATGACCGCCAGTCCGTTGTCGGGGTTGTCCGCTGCCGTCAGGGTGTAGGTACAGCCGGGCGCCAGGCTCAACGACCCGCCCGTGGCGGCCACTCCGGCCACCGCCGACACCAGCGCCGCGTCATTGCACGGCACCGCCGCGGCGTACGCGGGCCCCGCCGCGGGCACCGCCACCAGAGCGGCGCCGCCCAGCGTCACCACGCCCGCCAACGACGCCCAGCGCCGTCCGGATCGTTTGCGCGGCCCGGAAGGGGCCTTGGCTCTCCACATCATGGGTCCTCCCTGTACAGGTCGATGGGATTCAGGTGCTTACGCGTGATCTCCGTGGGTGAGGAGAGGAGAGGCGACCGATGGCGCCTCGCTTCGTACGCCCCGGAGGGCACCGGGCAGCCGGTGTCATCGCGACGCACTCCCGTGAAGGAGTGTCGAGTGGGGGCGGGGGTGGTCCGGTCCGTTCACGCCGGGATTCCGACTGCGTTCGCGGCTGAGCACGTGCCACCCCAGTAAGGCGCAGCCCGTCCAGGAGGTCCATCGCGGCGACGGGCATTCCCCCGAAGGGACCATTCGTCACACTGTTCCGACGTCCGCGGCAAGGCAGGACCGGGCGACCATGCCACCGGCAGGTCCCGTCGCCAATGCGCAGGCCGGCGGGTTTCGGCGAGTGGTGTCACGGTCGGCCGAACCGATGAGTTCCACGGCGCCTGCCCGGCTTCACTCCGACACGTTGACCCCACCCATCCGACAGCAAGGAGCGGTGACCATGCGGAAGATCATCGAGCAGGCGGTGATCACCCTGGACGGACGGATCAGCACACCCCAGACCTGGCTCTCCACGAGGTGGTCCGGCCAGTTCGAGCAGCTTTCATCGATGCCGTACGCAAGCTGAAGGACGAGCCAGGCGGCGACATCCTCAAGGTCGGAACCGGCGGCTCATTCAGCCGGGCGCTTGGTCGGCACGGGCATCAGCCCGGTGCCGGGCGATCCAGGGGCGGCCGGCGCCCGGATCGCCACTCCCACTGCCACCATCCTTCGCGGGCGGGGTGCCGGTATCGCACGACCACGAGTTCATGACGGGCTGTTGACAGGGGTGCCGCCGAGGGCGCAGGCTCATCCAGCAATCAGTTGCCAAAACGATTGGGCACGACATGGGCAGGCGGATCGGGATCAAGGACGTGGCGACAGCCGCCGGAGTCTCGGCCACTACCGTGTCCCACATCCTGAACGAGGTCGCAGGCAAGCGGATCAACGCGGAGACGCGTCAGCGCGTTCTCGAGACGGCCGAGCAGCTGGGATACGCGCCCAATGGCCTGGCGCGCGGGCTGCGGCTGAGGCGGTCGAACACCGTGGGTTTCGTCAGTGATCAGATCGCCACCACCCCCCACGCCGGACGGATCATCCTGGGAGCCCAGGAGGAGGCCGCGAAGCACGGCCTGGTGCTGCTCATGCTGAACACCGGGGGCGATCCGGAGCTGGAGCGCAAGGAGATCGATCTGCTGCTCCAGCGCCAGGTCGACGGGGTGCTGTACGCCTCGATGTATCACCGGGTCGTGGAGCTGCCGGAACGGTTGCGCTCGGTGCCCACGGTGTTGCTGGATGCGAGGTCGGACGACCCGGCCGTGCCCTCGGTGGTACCGGACGAGGTCCAGGGCGGGATGGCGGCGGTGCGTGAGCTGCTGCGCCACGGCCACCGCCGTATCGGCTTCATCAACAACGCCGACGACATCCCGGCCACACACGGGCGTCTGGAAGGCTACCGTCGCGCCCTCGCCGAGGCCGGTATCGCCTACGACCCCGACCTCGTGGTGGCCGAGACCGCCGACGCCGCCGGTGGCCACCGCGCGGCGCTCGGCCTGCTGCGGGCGAGGGCACGACCCACCGCGTTGTTCTGCTTCGCCGACCGGATGGCGATGGGCGCCTATCACGCGGCCGCCGGACTGGGACTGTCCATCCCCTCCGATCTGTCGGTCATCGGATTCGACAACCAGGAACTGATCTGCGACGGCATGTTCCCCGGACTCACCACCATGGCCCTGCCGCACTACGAGATGGGGGCGCGGGCGGTCGCACAGCTGCTCGCGCTCACCGGCGCCTCGGACCGGGCGACTGGTCCGGCCGCGCAGGAAATGCTGCCCTGCCCTCTGACGGCACGGGCATCGGTCGCTTCGCCGCCCCGACTCTGACCCCGGAACGGCGAAGCATCACCGATACGGCCGGTTGCGTGACCGGCTGTCGGCACGGTCTGGCCGGACCGTGCCCAGTGAAATTGGAGGAACCTCGTGGAATCGAGAACCAGGCGCCTCGCGGTGCCGAGTCTAGCCGCCCTCACCGCGGCGGCACTCGTGGCCGGCTGCGGCGCAGGCGGCGGGACCGGCTCATCGGGCGCGGACGGCGACACCCTCACGCTGTGGACGCACAACGCCGGCAACGCCGCCGAGTACGCGGTGGTCAAGCGGGTCGTCAGGGACTTCAACGCCAGTCAGGGAAAGTACAAGGTCAAGATCCAGTCGTTCCCGCAGGGCTCCTACAACGACTCGGTGGTCGCGGCCGCCTCCGCCAGGAAGCTTCCCTGCATCCTCGATGTCGACGGTCCCAACGTGCCCAACTGGGCCTGGGGCGGATACCTCGCACCACTGGACCTCTCCCAGGGCAAAGTCGCCGTGTCCGACCAGCTCCCCGGCACGGTCGGTGAGTACCAGGACAAGAGTTATGCGTTCGGCTTCTACGACGTCGCGTTGGCCATGTACTCCCGCAGGTCGGTACTGAAGAAGTACCACATCCGCATCCCTTCGCTCGACCGGCCCTGGACCAAGACCGAGTTCATGGACGCGCTGGCCAAGCTCAAGGCGAGCGGCTCGTTCACCCACCCCTTGGACCTCGGCACGGGTGACCCCGGTGAGTGGTGGACCTACGCCTATTCCCCGATGCTGCAGAGCTTCGGCGGGGACCTCATCGACCGCTCGACGTACAAGACCGCCGAGGGCGAGCTCAACGGTGCCAAGGCCATCGCGTGGGGCAAGTGGTTCCGCTCGCTGGTCACGAAGAACTACATACCGCAGAAGTCGGGGAAGAGCCCCGGGGACGACTTCCGCAACGGCGAGACCGCCATCCAGTGGGACGGCAGCTGGTCCGCCGCGGCCAACAGCAAGAAGTTCGGCAAGGACCTGGCGGTGCTCCCGCCGGTCGACTTCGGCGAGGGGGCGAAGATCGGCGCAGCTTCCTGGCAGTGGGGCATGAGCTCGACCTGCTCCAACAAGGCCGGCGCCCAGGCCTATCTGAACTTCTCCCGGCAGACCAAGTACTTCACGGACTTCGCCGAGGCCACCGGCACGATCCCCGCGACCAAGGCGGCAGCGGCCCGGGTGAAGGGCTACGAACCGGGTGGCCGGTTCAGCTTCTTCCTGCGGGAAGCGCGGAAGCTGGCCGTGGCCCGGCCCGCCACCCCGGCCTACCCCTATGTCTCCACGGTGTTCGCCAAGGCGGCTCGGGACATCCTCGCCGGAGCCGATACCAAGAGCGCTCTGGACCGGGCGGTCAGCCAGATCGACAGAAACCTGGCGACCAGCAATTACTCCACCGGCAGCTGACCCCCTCCGCCACGTCCCGGCGGATGTGGTCGTCCTCCGAGCCCTCTCCGCCTCCGCCGGGCCATATACCTGCCTGGATATCCCATGACCAGCACCCTGTCCGCACCCTCCGCCCAGTCCGGCACCGCCACCGGTACACCGCCGCCCCGGCGGGCACCTCAACGGCGCGCTCGGCTCAGGGAGGCTCTCACCGCCCTCGGCATGGTGAGCCCCGCCGTCGTCCTCCTGCTGTTGTTCTTCGTCATCCCGGTGGTGCTGGCCTTCGCGCTGGCGTTCACCAATGCCCGTCTGGTGTCCCCGACCCCGGCACAGTTCACGGGCCTTCAGAACTTCCGCACTCTCCTGGCCGACCCGCTGTTCTTCACATCATTGCGCAACACCTTCTACTTCGCGGCAGTCGTCGTCCCCGTACAGGGCGGGCTGGCACTGGTGCTCGCGCTGCTGGTGAACGCCAAGGTGAAGGGCGTCAACTTCTTCCGCACCATCTATTTCGTCCCGGTCGTCACCTCGATGGTGGTGGTGTCCATCCTGTGGGCCTTCCTGTACCAGCGGACGGGGCTGGTCAACCAGCTCATCTCCCGGCTCACGCTGGGCCATGTACACGGGCCGGACTGGCTGAACGACCCGTCCACGGCGATGCCCGCCGTCATCTTCATGTCCGTATGGCAGGGCGTCGGCTTCCACATGATCATCTGGCTGGCCGGTCTCCAGACCATTCCGCAGGACCTCTACGAGGCAGCCGACATCGATGGGGCAACCCGCTGGGCGCGCTTCAGATATGTGACCTGGCCCGGCCTGCGCACCACCCGCACCTTTGTCCTCATCACCATCACCATCGCCGCGTTCAGTCTGTTCGCGCAGATCAGCGTGATGACACAAGGAGGACCGCTGGACTCCACCACCACGGTCGTCTACCAGGCCGTGCAGACCGGCTACGCCCAGCAGCAGACCGGGTACGCCTCCGCGATCTCACTCGTCTTCTTCGTTCTGGTGCTGGCCGTCTCCCTGGTACAGCGCTTCCTCACCCGGGAGAAGGGCTGAACATGACCTCCGCATCGCCCGCACCCGCACGCCCGGGTCACCGAAGGCCACTTCTGCGCACCCTCGCCGTCCAGGCGGCGCGCATCGTACTCGCGCTCTTCTTCGCGTTCCCAATCGTGTTCATGCTGGTGTCGTCCCTCAAGCCGGACCAGCAGATCTTCGGCGACCTGGACAGCGTCAAGGCGTTCCTTCCGGTCGGCCACCTGTCCCTGGACAATTACACCGGAGTCTTCGACCGGGTGCCCGCCGTCCGGTTCCTGCTCAACTCCATCGGGATCTCCGCCGTCACCGTGGCCCTGGGCATCTTCGTCAACAGCCTCGCGGCGTTCGCCCTGTCCCGGATGCGCTGGCGCGGCAAGAAGGTCGTGCTCACCGCCGTGATCGCGACGCTGATCGTGCCGTTCGAAACGTTCGCCCTGCCGCTGGTGTGGTGGGTCAACCATCTGCCCTGGCTGCAACTGCACGGCTTCCACCTCACCCTGACCGAAGGCTGGCTGGACACCTACCGGGTGCAGATCCTGCCGTTCGTCGCCAACGCCTTCTCCATCTTCCTGTTCCACCAGTACTTCCAGAGCATCCCCAAGGAACTGGACGAAGCGGCCATCATCGACGGGGCCGGCTGGTTCGGCATCTACCGGCGCATCGTCATGCCGCTGTCCGGCCCGGCGGTCGCCACGGTGGCCATCCTGACCTTCCTGCCGGCCTGGAACTCCTACCTGTGGCCCCTGATGGTCGTCCAGGACGAGAACCTGCGGCCCGTGATGGTCGGCATCCAGTACTTCTTCCAGCTCAACCCCTCCTGGGGTCAGATCATGGCCTACGCCTCGATGATCACCGTGCCGGTACTCGCGCTGTTCGTGGCCTTCCAGCGGGCGTTCGTCAACAGCATCGCCTCCAGCGGAGTCAAGGGGTGACGGCACCGGACCGAGCCCCGGCCCCCTCACGTCCCCCTGGTCCCGCGCCCGCCCGTGTACGCAGCGCACCCTCCGAAAGGCCCCGTGTGTCCACGCCTCCCGTCGACCGCCACCTGCCCGCCGCGCACCTGCGACCGCCCCGCAACTGGATCAACGATCCCAACGGGCTGGTCTTCCACGACGGCCGCTACCACGTGTTCTTCCAGTACAACCCGTTCGGTCCGCAGCACGCGCACACGCACTGGGGACACTTCCGCAGCCCTGACCTCATCAACTGGGAACCGCTCCCGGTCGCCCTCGCCCCCACCCTCGGGGGCGAGGACGAGGACGGCTGCTACTCCGGCAACGCCGTCTCCGTCGACGGTGCGCTGGTGGCCTTCTACTCCGCCAACCGCACCGGCCGCTGGTGGCAGCCGGTCACCACCGCGCGGTCGCACGACGGCGGAGACACCTGGGTGAAGCGGCCGGAGCTGCTCATCCCGGAGCCGCCGACCGGGACCACCATGTACCGGGATCCCTACGTCTGGCGACAGGACGGACGCTGGCGCATGCTGGTCGGCGCGGCCCTCGCCGACGGTCGTGGCGCGGCGCTGCTCTACGAGTCGGACGACCTGGAGCACTGGACGTACCACGGTCCGTTCCATACCAGCAGTCCTGACCCCACGTCCGCCGATCCGGCCGGTTGGGAGTGTCCCCAGTACGCGCCCCTCGACGGCCGCGGCGTCCTTGTCGTCAGTGACTGGACTGCACAGGACGGCCCACGCCATGTGACGGTCCACGTCGGGGGTGAAGCAGACGGCCGTTTCGCGGCAGCGGCGGCACCGGCACCGCTGGACCACGGCCCCGACTTCTACGCCCCCGCCCTGCTGAGGGCACCCGGCGACCGGTGGCTTCTCTGGGGCTGGTCCTGGGAAGCCCGCGACGGCGACTGGTCCGAAGAAGCAGGCTGGGCGGGCGTCCTCACCCTGCCACGCGAACTCACCCTGGCCGACGACGGCACAGTCGCCCAACGCCCCGCCCGTGAACTGCTCGCCCTGCGTGGCGAACGCGTAGTCCACCGCACCGGACTCGCCACCCGGTCCCGGTCGTTGGAGTTGGGTCAGGTCGGCCGCGCCTTCGACCTCACCGCCACCCTGGTCCCCGACGCCACCGGCACCAGCGGTCTCCGCCTGGTCACTTCCACGGATGGCGCCGAATACCTCGACATCACGTTCGACCCGGCGGCCGGTCTGCTCACCGTCGACCGCGGCCGCGCCTCACTGGATCCGCGCGCACGAGGAGGTACGTTCACCATGGCCTGCGCGTCACTGAAGAACCCGGGTACCCCCGTCGAGCTGCGGATGGTCGTAGACGCCTCCATCGTCGAGATCTACCTCGCCACCGGCCAGGTCCTCACCCTGAGGTTCTATCCGGTCGGCGACGGCCCGTGGCGGCTCCAAGCCCGCACCACGGGTAGGGGCCACAGCGGTTTCACCGTCGAGGCGTGGGACCTGACCCCGGGTGGAGTCCACCGGAAACCCCTCCAGGCATGCCAGGGACATGACAATTGACCACCACGACGATCACGACCGAGCAACCGAACCGGATCGAGAGCTCGTTGGAGTAGGCGAGGAGAGTTCGCGTGCCGCGGTGAGGGCGCGGGGCAGCACGCCCGAGAGCCGGCAGTCGATGACAGTGGCTCTTCACGCGTAGCGATCCCCGGCACGGGTGCCGCGGAGAGCCCGGTCGTGGCGTCCGGGTCCTCGTGGATCAGGCCGTTGCGGCGGACGCGGTCATCGCAAGGCGGAGCCTGACCCGAGGCCTGGGCGTACTCGGGTCAGGCGACAACACCTCCGGGGACATTTCCCAGCGGTAGCCGAGGGCGCCGTGGCCGTCTTCGCGGACCCGCGAGTGCCACACGACACGGCCTATTTCTCGCTCCTCCGGCCGACGGTGAAGGCGGCCATGCAGAAGGCCACACCACCGAGGACGACCCAGGGGTTCCAGAGCGCCAGTGTCCAGAACCGCTGCCCCTCGCTGACGGACGCGTCGAGACCACCGGCATCGGCCAGCAGCAGGACCTCGATCCCGATGCCGCGCGCCAGCAGCATCGCGGCGACGCCCCAGCCAAGCCACCCTGCCATGAGTCCTGCGCGTCCCCGCAGCCGCCACCGCGCCAGCGCCCATCCCAGCAGAGCACCCGCCAGACACAGCGCGCGGGTCGAACGCCGAACACCACTCGATCCGTCGAGACCCTACCCTGCCGGGGTGTGAGGCACGATCGCTGCGGACCCTCCGTGGGGCACGGCGCGCGACACTCGTCTACAGCCGGCCCAGCGATCGCAGGATGTCATCGCACAGCGCCATCGTCGCGACATTGTCCGCGGCCGAACTGGTGGGGGTGCGGGAGGTGTTCACACACTCGAGGAAGTGCGCCACCTCACCGGCGAATCCACGCAGGTACAGGTCGCGATGACCGCCGCTGGCGGGCGAGTTCGCGGCGCGGCGCACCACGGTCGTCTCCTGCGGGCGCTGCCATGCGTCGGCCGCCACATCGCCGGGTACGTGGTGGTGGGACACGAGGTCGGAGAGGTTCTCCACACGGGCGAACCCGGTGCGCCCGGTGACGGTCAGTTCCTCCTGCTCCCGGCTCCAGGAGGGTGCGGCGGCGAAGGTGAGGGAGCCGATCGCACCGGAGTCGCAGCGCACCGCGCAGGTCATGCTGATGTCGGCGCCCCGGGAGTTGTTGTAGCCGGTGACCTCCCGCACCTCGCCGAAGAGGAAGCGCACGAGGTCGACGATATGCACGGCCGCCAGTTTGAGGCCGGTGTCGTCGCGGAGTTCATCGGTCCACGGGCTGAAGGCGAAGAAGGAGGTGAAGGACATCACCGGACCGAACCGCTCGGTGTCCCGGATGAGCTCGGCCAGGCCCGTGTAGGCGGGCGCGTGCCGCTTCATGAAGCCCACCACGACCTGGCGCCCGCACCGCTCCGCGGCCCGGGCGACCTGCCTGGCCTCGTCCTCGTTCATGCCCAGTGGCTTCTCGACGAACACGTGGGTCCCGGCTTCGAGGCAGTCGATGGTGACCGCCACCTGGTCCGCGGGGTCGATGCTGATGAAGACCGCGTCGAGGTCCTCTTCCGCGAGCATGCGCCGGTGGTCGCCGTACCCGCGGTCGGCCCCGTGCAGTGCCGCCGCGGCCTCGGCCCGCGCCGTGTCGCGGGTGGCCACGGCGGTGAGGGTGTGACCGGCCAGCGCGATGGCCGGATAGAGGTTGGCGCGGGCGTGGCGCCCGTGTCCGATGAAGCCGAGGCGGAGGTCACTGGTTCGCGCGGTCATCACGATCCCTTGTCGGCACTGACACCTGCCGCGTCAGGTTATACGTAAAACGTGACCCGGTGGAACAAGGGTCCGACCTCCACTCACCCCGACCACATCGGCGCCACGAGGTGGACACCGGCGTGGGCTCCGGAACAGCACGGCCGGGGCGGCGGCCCTCCTCGGAGGACCGCCGCCCGGTCATGTCTCAGGGCCGGATGTAGGGCCTGGTCATGATCTCCATGTTGTGGCCGTCCGGGTCATCGAAGTAGGCGCCGCGACCGCCGAAGAGGGTGTTGACCCGTCCGGGTTCGGTGTGGCTCGGATCGGCGTAATAGGTGGTCCCGGCGGCCTCGAGTCGGTCGATCATGGTGTCGAACCGCTCCTCGGGCACGAGGAACGCGTAGTGCTGCGACTGTATGGGCTCGTCGGTCAGCTCGTAGTAGTCGAGAGTGACACCGTTGCCGAGGTCGACCGGCAGGAACGGCCCGAACGGCGGGGCGACTTCGAGGCCCAGGATCGTGGCGATGAACTCGGCCGAACGCCGTCGGTCGGTGGCGAAGACCGCGGTGTGGTTCAGCTGGACGGTGGCGGAGGACTGGGGGTGCTGCTGTTGATCGTGCGTCATCGGTTCAGCTCTCTTGGTGACGTGGGTTCCATGAATAAGGAGGGCTCGGTACGCGGCGGGGAAGGGCGGAGCTCTGGCCCGCCCCACGCTCACGCCGGGGCCGGGCGCCTCACTCGTTCATGGCCCATGGCCGACCCGGCAGTCACCCGGCCGACTTTAGCGTCCGCCCCGGACCGGCGGCAACGCGATCCCGGTGTGACGGTGCCGCCGTCCGGGGGAGGTTCGGGAGTGGCAACGGGCGGACAGCGGGGGTCGCCGGGTGGCGGCGCGCATCATGCCAGGAGCGGCCGCACGCCGGGAGCTCCGGCGGGGGCGGGGCCTCGCGCTCCGCCGAGGACCACTCACTCTGCTTCGGAGGGCCATGTGCGCGACGCCGGCGCGTTGACGGGACGTCTGGCGGTGGTGACCGGCGCGGCGCGTGGCCTGGGCGCGGGGATGGTGCGGGAGCTGACGCGGCGAGAGATGCGGGTGGTCCTGCTGGGCCGGGAGGAGAAGACCCTCGCGCAGGTGGCGGACTCCCTTCCCGGTGAGACCCACTGCTTCGAGGTAGACGTCACCGATGACACCGCGATGGCGCGCGTGGCGGCGCGGATCCACGAGGACATCGGGCCGCCCTCGGTGGTCGTCGCCAACGCGGGGGTCGCGGAGGGCGGTCCGTTCGGCGGGTCGGACCCGGCGGTGTGGCGACGGGTCGTCGAGGTGAACCTCATCGGCAGTGCCATCACGGCGAGGGTGTTCCTGCCGGGACTGCTCGCCACGCGCGGGTACTTCCTCCAGATCGCGTCGACGGCGGCTTTCGGCTCGGCACCCATGATGAGCGCGTACTGCGCCTCGAAGGCCGGTGTGGAGTCGTTCGCGCAGTCGCTGCGGGCCGAACTGGCCCACCAGGGCGTGGGGGTCGGGATCGCGTATCTGAGCTGGACCGGTACGGACATGATCCGGGACGCGGACCAGCACCCGGTGCTGCGCGAGCTGCGGGCCCATATGCCGCCACCGGCCAGACGGGTCTACTCGGTGGAGACGGTGGCCGCCCGGATGGTGGCGGCCGTCGAACGGCGGGCCGCCACGGTCTACGCGCCACCGTGGCTGCGGCTGGCGCAGCCGGTCCGTCCGCTGCTGCCGGTGCTGGTGACGTGGTTCTCCCGGCGCGAACTGCCCCGGCTGGCCGAACGGACCCGTTTCGAGGCGACAGGGCTGCTCGGTGCGGGGGGCCGCGCGGACCAGGCGGCCACCGCACGGCACGCGCGCGGGGACGGGTGAGGGCCGCCGCCGTCGGTTCACCTCACCGCTTGGGCCAATACCACAGGGGCTCGTCAAGGGTGCCCTGTCCATCCACCAGTGTCCGGCCCGCCTCTTTGACCAGTTCGATGGTGTTCACCTCGGTGCGGGAGGTCCCCGCCCCGTCCGCGAGGGCGGCGGCCAGCGGACGGGAGTGGGTGACCACCACGATCTGGGTCTTGTCGCACGCGGTCAGGATGAGACCGGCCAGTGCCCCGAGCAGTTCGGGGTGCAGGCTGGTCTCGGGCTCGTTGAGCACGAGCAGGTCCGGTGGGCGCGGGGTGAGCAGCGCGGCCGCCCACAACAGATAGCGCAGGGTGCCGTCGGACAGTTCGGGTGCGCCCAGCGGACGCAGCAACCCGTGCTGCCTCAGGGCGAGTTCGAAGCGTCCGCCGCGATCGCCGACCTCCACGCGGCTGCCGGGGAAGGCCGCGTCGACGGCGGCGTCGAGCGCGTCGCCATCACCGATCTCCCGGATGGTCTGGAGTGCCGAGGCCACGTTGGCGCCGTCGGAGGCGAGGACCGGTGAGCGGGTGCCGACCTGAGCGGCCCGGGCGGGGGCGTGGGCATCGGTGCGTACGTGGTCGTAGAAGCGCCAGGACCGGACGTGTTCACGGACCTCGAGCACATCGGGGGCGCGCTGCGGATCGGCGAGTTCGCTGAGCATGCTGTCGTAGGGGCGTACGGCGCCCTGGGTGCGGTTCCACTCCCCCGATGCGTCCCGGGTGCGGACGGCGGGGCCCGCGCGTTCGGAGAGCAGGGTCGCGGGGCGCAGCACGGGGCCGCTCCACACGCTCTCCCGCTTGATCTCCGGGTCGAGGTCGAACATGGAGCAGGACGGGGTGGGATGGCCGAAGTCGACGGCGTAGCCGAACGCGTCACCGGCGAAGCCGAGGCGCAGGCTGACCGGTTCGGACCGGACGGTGCCCTGGATCGGATGGCGGCCTTCCCGGACGGCACGCGCCGAGGTCTCGGGTCCGGCCCACAGCGCGGACGGCAGTCCGCCCTCCCGGGCGAGCGCGGCGACCGCTCCCCCGCGCGCGGCGTCGGCGAGCAGGCGGAGGGACCGGTAGAGGCTGGACTTGCCGGTGCCGTTGGCGCCGGTGACCACGGTCAGTCGGCCAAGGGGGACGACCAGTCGGCGCAGCGACCGGTAGTTCTCGACGGCGAGTGTGGTGATCACATCGCCCAGGCTATGTCACCGCCGCACCGGTGGTCGGGGGCGGGCCGTCAGCTGAGGGCCAGTTCCCCGCCCCGGGCTTCGAGGACCGTACCGGTGATGTAGCTGGAGCGCGGGGAGACGAGGAAGACGACCGCTTCGGCGATCTCCTCGGGCTCCGCGGCCCTCCCCAGGATGGTGGTCCGTCCCAGGGCCTGGAGGATGTCCTCGCCCATCTCCACCGTGCCGGGGGTGCGGGCCGGACCGGAGCGCACGGCGTTCACCCGTACTCCCTGGGGACCGAACTCATCGGCCCAGACGCCGGTGAGCAGTTCCAGCGCGGCCTTGGAGGCGCCGTACACCCCGGCGCCGCGTGCGGGGGTGGTGGCGGCCACGGTGCTCATGTTGACGATGGTCCCGCGGCCCCGGGACGCCATACCGGGGGCGAGCACCCCGACCAGCAGCAGCGGGGCAAGGGTGTTGACCGCCAGGTGGGTGTCGAACATCTCGGTGGTGGTCTCCGGGGTGTCGGCGAAGCGGTAGATGCCCGCGTTGTTCACCAGGATGTCGATCTCACCCGCCTCGGCGGCCAGCCGGAGCACGGCGTCGGGATCGGCGAGGTCGGCCGCGATGAACCGGGCCCGCCCTCCCGCGGCGCGGATGTCCTCGACGACACCGGCACCCCGTTGCGCATCACGGCCGTGTACCACCACCTCGGCCCCCAGCGCGGCGAGGCGCAGGGCGACCGTACGGCCGATTCCCGCGGTGCCGCCGGTGACCAGGGCGGTGGATCCGCTCAGTTCCGTACTCACGCGCACACTCCTCGACAGGGCCGTCATCCGGTGGTGGGGGCGGGGAATCCGACAGTCGAGGTCTACCCCACAGCGGCACGGCGTGGCGGACGGCCCGCCGCCCTGGGGCCGAACGGGCCAGGCGCGCGGTTCGCCCCGTTCACCGTCTCCTCACCGTCTCCACGCGAGGACGCGGTGAGGAGTTGTCGGCCCGGCGATCGATCGCGATGATCCTCCCCATGACCACCAGCCCCGAAGGTTCTCGTCACCTCCAAGGCCCGGACCTGCCGGACAGCGGCGGCGGTCACGCGGTCTCCGGCCCCGTCCGCCCGCTCGCGCTGGTCACCGGGGTGGGCCGTACCGTGGGCATCGGGGCGGGTGTCGCCCGGGAGCTGGCGAGATCGGGCTGGGACATCGCCTTCACCTACTGGCGCTCCTACGACGAGCGGATGCCCTGGGGCGTCGAGCCCGGGGCCACCGACGCCATCGGTGACGCGCTCGGGGAACTCGGGGCGGCCACGGCGGCGATCGAGGCGGACCTCGCCGATCCGGACGCCCCCGCGCGGATCTTCGACGAGGCCGAGGCCCGGCTGGGCGGTGTCACCGCCCTGGTGATGTGCCACTGCGAGTCGGTCGACTCGGGACTGCTCGACACCACCGTGGAGAGCTTCGACCGGCACTTCGCCGTCAACGCACGCGCCACCTGGCTGCTGATCCGTGAGTACGGGCGGCGGTTCGCCGGGGTGCCGGGCAGCGGCCGGATCGTCGCGCTCACCAGTGACCACACCGCCGGAAACCTTCCGTACGGTGCGAGCAAGGGCGCTCAGGACCGCATCACCCTGGCGGCCGCCCACGAACTCGCGCATCTCGGGGTCACGGCCAATGCCATCAACCCCGGTCCGGTGGACACCGGCTGGATGTCCGAACAGGTGCGGGAGGTCTGCCGGGAGCGGATACCGCTGGGCAGGCTCGGCACTCCGCACGACACCGCCCACCTGGTGGACTTCCTCTGTTCGCCGCGCGGTCAGTGGATCAACGGCCAGCTGCTGATGAGCAACGGCGGACTCGTGTGACGGAGTGAACCGGTGGGCCGCGGGCCGGCTACCGTCCGGTCATCCCCGCGGTGGCCCGACGCGGTTTGATGTTGTGGTTGAACCGGAAGACGTTGTCGGGGTCGTACCGGGCCTTCACCTCGGCCAGTCGCCCGTGGTTCTCGGGTCCGAAGCCCGCGATGACACGGTCCTCACCCTCGGCGCCGATGAAGTTGAGATACACCGCGCCACTGGACCACGGCTGGACGTCTTCACGCGTGGCACGCGCCCAGCGGCGGGCACGGTCGTCGTCGTCCGGGTCCTCCCACAGTCCGAAGGGGTGCACGATCCACGGCGCTCCGCGCCAGGGCACCGGATAGTCCGCGGGTCCCCTGGCCACCGCCCCGCCCTGGGGGAACAGAACGTGCTGGGAGGGGGAAGGGACGACCATGTCCGCGGCGCGGGCGCAGAAGAGGCTCACCGCCGGGTCGGGGAACGCGTCCAGGTACTCGGCCGACCAGTAGTTCCGGTAGCCGGGCGGGTCGTCGAGCATGCACTGCAGATCGGCGTACGGCAGTTCCGTGATCATCTCGGCCTGGTGGCCGAGGCGCAGCAATGGCGCGGCGACGGAACGGGCCTGCTGTTCCCGGCCGACGTAGGTGATGACAGCGGCGCAGACGAGCTTGTCGACCATGTCCCCGGGGACGAAGTCCTCCGGCGGAGCGGTCAGGTAGAGGAAGCCACCGCCGATCTCGTCCGGCGCCGACTCCAGGAAGTCGCGGTAGGCGCAGGCCACGTCCCGCCCCGCGCCGGGGCGCCACATCAGCAGCATGGCGGTGACGACGGGGAGCGGGTGCAGACGGAGCGCGAAGGAGGTGGCCACACCGAAGTTGCCGCCACCTCCGTGCAGGGCCCAGAAGAGTTCGGGGTTCTCGTCCTCGCTGGTGTGCAGCGCCTCGCCCTGCGCGGTGACGAGGTCCACGGACAGCAGGTTGTCACAGGCCAGGCCGAAGGCTCGGTCCAGCCAGCCGGTGCCGCCGCCCAGGACGAAGCCGCCGACGCCGGTGGTCGACACCCGGCCACCGGTGGTGGCCAGCTCATGCGGTTCGGTCGCCCGGTCCAGATCGCGCATCACGGCTCCGCCGCCCGCCCGTGCCACGCGGGCGTCTGGGTCGACGGTCACCGCCCGCATCCGGCGGAGGTCGATGACCAGGCCGTCGTCGCACACGGACATGCCGGCGACGCTGTGGCCACCGCCACGGACCGCGATCCGCAGTCCGTGGTCGCGGCCGAAGGAGATCGCACGGCTGACGTCGTCCTGGCTCTCACACTGGACGATCACCGCCGGCCGGCGGTCGATCATGGCGTTGAAGACGGTGCGGGCGTCGTCGTAGACCGGATCGCCCGGCACGATCGCCTCACCCGCCAGCCCTTCGCGAAGACCGGCGAGGGCCGTGCCGTCGATACCACCGGGTGTCATGGAGCCCCGCTCTCTCCCCCCGGGGTGCCGCCCGGGCTCCCGTGGGGCGCGCCGGGCCCTCCTCTTCGATCGTAACGTCGGGGCGGGCCCGGGGCACGGCCGCTCGGCCGGGCGCGGCCGCGCATCGACCGGGCGGTGGCCGTGCTCCCCGACCCGTGCGCGCCGCCGTCGGCGGTGGTGGGCGATCGCGCAGGTCAGGGCATCGGGTCCTGCTGTGGTGCCCGCACCACACGGTCATGGTCGGTGGTGTCACCTGCCGATGCGGGGTCTCCGAGATCGTCCGCCGTGGTGGCGCGCGGGGGCATGCCATCGGTCGTGGTGACCGGACGGCCGGTGCGCGGCCGGGGGCGGGACCAGCGGCGCATCATGGGCAACTCCACGGTGCGCCACAGCACCAGGGAGACGAGGACGCACAGCGTGGCCACACCGAGGGCGATGGCCGTGGCCGCGAGGGTGCCGAAGGTGCGCTCGCCGAGCAGCAGACGGATCGCGTACAGGACCGGGAAGTGGATCATGTACAGGGCGAAGGACGCCTCGCCGAGCACCACCAGTCCGCGCGTTCCGAGCCAGGTGGGGTGACGGGCGATGTCGCGGCAGGCGA
Organism: Streptomyces sp. NPDC045899; assembly: GCF_056431485.1. NCBI lineage: Bacteria > Bacillati > Actinomycetota > Actinomycetes > Kitasatosporales > Streptomycetaceae > Streptomyces > Streptomyces sp. NPDC045899. Next base: position 178,277 of record NZ_JBWKKP010000014.1, on the reverse strand, counting down.
GGGCGGGGATCAGCGCGGCGAGCGGCAGACAGGTGGCGGCGCCCCAGGTGTACTCGTCCGGCAGCCGGGGCTGTACCGCGAACAGGGCGATGAGGACGAGCAGTGGCCAGCGCATCCGGAGGGCGGGCCAGCGGCCCGCCCGCACGGCGAGGGCGAGCAGGATGCCCAGGACGAACTCCAGCAGCCGCACCGGCGGGAAGAAGTAGATCAGCCACCAGCGCTCCATGGACAGCGGTGTCCAACTCCCGGTCGCGGCGTCCTCGGTGACAAGCGTGACCAGCGCGGGCGTGGCGAGGACCAGTGCGGCGATCAGGAGGGTCACGGGCCGGATCCGGCGGGCGGGCAGCGCGCTCAGCGGCCGGATCAGGAACGGGAAGAGCAGATAGAAGAACGCTTCGCAGGAGATGGACCAGGTCACCGGGTTCACACTGCTGAAGTCGGCCATGTCGGGGGCCCAGGTGTGGACCAGCAGCAGGTTCTTCACGGCCTCGTCGACGGCCGGGTCCGGTACGGGGAGCAGGGTGGCCGTCCCCGTCGCCAGGAGCAGGACCAGCATGAGGGTCCAGGTCACCGCGTGGTTGGGGAAGATCTTGACGAACCGGCGTCGCCAGAAGCGTCCGGCGGTGTCGTCCGGGCGGAGGGTCCAGGCCAGGACGAAGCCGCTGAGGAGGAAGAACGAGGAGACCGCCCCGGCGCTGAGCATCTGGGACCTGCCGGCGGCCTCATAGACCGACTCGTCCGCGAACAGTCTGCCCAGCGTCAGGACATGGCCGAAAAGGACCGCGCACGCCAGGAGAAATCGATATCCGGTGAGCGAGGGAAGCCTGTCCGGCTGCGGTAAGGCGCTGGCCATGGGATGCCCTTCCGTCATGTGGGGAGCGAACCGGAATGAGCATGCCCGGGAATGGATCCCGGAGTACAGCACGCGCGGGGGAAAGTGTTTACGAGTGACGCCGGGAAAGGGCGGCCGAGGGCACACCACGGTCACCGCCCGCCCCGCGCCCTCTCCGTGCCCGGTTCGCCCGGTGGCGGCGCTCGATGACGGGTCGCCAGGTCATGACGCGGAGCGCGAGGGCGCCACCCCGGCGCATGCGCCGCGGCGTGCGAAACCGCCGACGGCACAGCCACGGAATCGGGGCTTCCGTGTGCGCCGGGGCGCGGTGGGACACACCGTCGCACCCCGGCGCTCCCTCCGGTGGCCGGGTTCGCCAGGCCGACGGGACGGGGCGTCTCAGAGGTGCGTGACCGGCTTGCGCAGGAAGTCGGACAGGCCGTTGAGCAGCAGGTCCACCGCATCGGCGCTGGTGTGGGGAGCCAGTCCGACCCGGAGCCCTCCGGTGTCGCCGAGCCCCAGCCTGCGGGACGCTTCCAGGGGCGTAGAAGGAGCCTGACGGGGCGTCGACACCACGGGCGGCGAGGAAGCGGTGGGCGTCGGCGGTGTCATCTCCGTCGACGCTCAGCAGCAGGGTCGGCGTGCGGTGTGCGGCCCGGGAGTGGACGGTGATCGCGTCGAAGACCGCTTCCGGCGGTCACCCCGGGCCGAAGGGTCGAGACCCGCCAGGAAATCCACCGCGGCTCTCGTCCCGGCGAGAAATTCATGAGGAAGAGTGCCGAATTCAAAACGCTCGGGGACGGCGTCGGGCGACGGCAGGAGTTTGTCCGGACTCAGAGTTTCTCGGATTTCCGGACGGCTCGCCAGAACGCCGAGATGAGGGCCCAGGAATTTACACGGGGAGCAGGCGAGGAAATCGGCTCCGAGCCGGTCGATATCGACATGGGCGTGCGCGGTGCGGTGCACGCCGTCGACGTACAGAAGCGCTCCGGCCGCATGGACCCCGGTCGCCGGGTCGAAGTCGGCCCAGCGCACGGTGGCACCCGCCACCGCCGCCGCCTGTACCCACGGCCGGATGTTGGCGTCGTGGTCCAGACGTGAGACCACGATCTCGTCACCCGGGATCCAGGTCTTGGCGAAGGTGCGGGAGAAGTCGTACGTCAGCTGGGTGGCGCTGCGGCCGAAGATGACGGCGGCCGGATCCGCGCGTCCCGTCGAAGTGCGTCGATCCGGCCTCGAGAGCGGGGAACTGTGCGCGGACGGCGGCGATGTCGTACGTCATGGGCGCCTCCTTGGACGGGTGATCGATGATGGAACCGCCGCGGGTCGGGGGAACACCGTGACCCGCCGCTCCCACCACGGGCTCCGGACACCGGGGCCGTGCGCACCCCGGCACGACCCACCACGACCGGAGACGACCGGACCCGGCCGGGCGCGGCCGGGCGCGATCCGCCGCGCCCGGTGAGAGGTGCCGCACTCCCGGACTCCCGCCCTGCTTCAATCGGTGTGTTCAGAACCAATCGGATAGAACAACTGAGTCCGCACACCTTCCTCGCGAAGGGCCGGGACGCAGAAGGCGGTGGCGCCGACGTGAGCAGCGGGTCTCTCCCTCCGTCCGACGGGCCGGAGCGCGGCGGGACGGCGGCCGGTGGGGAGGGTCCGGCGGCTGATGGGGATGCGCCGCGGCGCCCACGCCCCGCGCGCCGGGCAGCCACCGCCGGGGGCCGTGGGCGCCGCACCAGGCGGACGGCGTCGGCCCGCGCGCGCTCCGCCGGGTCCCCGGCGGTCGCCACGACCACGCGCGGCGCGGACGAGGACGGCGGGCTGGTCCATCCAGGGCTGCGACTGGCCGCGGCGTACGCGTGGCGGATCCTGGTCGTCGGGGCGGCCGTCTACCTGGCCTTCACGGTACTGGGGCGCTTCGAACTGGTGGCGATCGCGGTGTTCCTGGCCCTGGTGGCCACGGCCCTGCTGCGCCCGCTGGCCGATCTGCTGGCGCGCGTGGCGCCCCGGCCCCTGGCGGTCGCGCTCGCGGTGTTCGGCAGCCTGTTCCTGGTCCTGGGACTGCTGGCCCTGGTGGGCAGCGCGGCGGCGGGCGAGGCGAGCTCCCTGGTGGGTGAGTTCCGCGGGGGCATCGGCCGGATCGAACGCTGGCTGGAGGGGCCACCGTTCCATGTCCGGCCCGGCACGCTGGCCGGGCTGCACGACCGGCTCAATTCCTTTGTCTCCCGCAACCGCGGAGCCCTCATCAGCAGGGCGCTCAGCAGTGCGGGCCATGTGGTGGAGGCGCTGACGGCGGCGGTTCTGGCGCTGTTCTGCTCGATCTTCTTCGTCCACTCCGGCGACCGGATGTGGCGGTGGTTCCGCGGGCAGCTCCCGGAGGCCGCGCGGTCCCCGTGGGACCGCGCGGGGCGCGCGGCCTGGAGCACGTTCGCCGGATACACCCGGGGCATCATTTTGGTGGCGGCCACCAACGCGGCCATCGTCGGGGTCGCGCTGTTCCTGCTGCGGGTGCCACTGGCCCTGCCGCTGACCCTGCTGGTGTTCTTCGCCACCTTCGTCCCCCTGATCGGCTCACCGATCGCGCTCGCCGTGGCCACGGTGGTGGCACTGGCGGGGCGGGGCCCGGTGATCGCCGCGGTGGTGCTGGCACTCATCGTCCTCGTCGGACAGTTTGAGGGGCACGTACTGCATCCGCTGGTGATGAGCTGGGCGGTCCGGCTGCATCCGGTGGTGGTCGCCATCTCGGTCATCGCCGGCAGCATCGTCGCGGGGGTGGTCGGGGCGGTGGTGGCCGTGCCCATGGTGTCCGTGGCGTGGTCGGTGACGCGCGCGCTGCGCGACCCTCCGCCCGACGGGCACAGGACGGAGTCCGCGGACGGACCGGCCGCCGAGGAGGTCGGCCCCGGCCGGATCTGACAGGGCTTCGGGCCTGGGCCGCGGGGCCGGACCGAGTGCCCGCCCCTTCCGTGCCGTTCCGACCCGCACCCTTAAGTTGCATCTCAGATTCGCATTATCTACTCTGCTGCCATGCGGCTGACGAAGTCAACGGATCTGGCCCTCCGGGCGATCATGCGCCTCGCGGTGACCGGCGACGAGCCGTGCACCGCGCGGCGGATCGCCGAGGAGATGCAGGTTCCGTACAGCCATCTGGCCAAAGTGGCCGCCCGGCTCCAGCACCTCGGCCTGATCGAGACCCGGCGGGGGCGCGGCGGGGGGCTGGCACTCACCGGGACCGGACGCACCGCTTCGATCGGGCAACTGGTCCGGGAGCTCGAAGGCGTCGGCGATGTCGTCGACTGCGAGGGGGACACCCCCTGCCCGCTGCGCCAGGGCTGCCGGCTGCGGATGGCGCTGCGCCGGGCACAGGAGGCGTTCTACGCCACCCTCGACCCACTGACGGTCGACGATCTGGTCGCCTCCCCCACCGGTCCGGTCCTGCTGGGACTGGTGGGTCGCGGCCCCGGCCTGTCCCCCTGATCACGGGAGCTCCGCCATGCCGGACTTCTTCACGCCATTAAATACGAATCTCATATACCAATTAGGAGCCTCTCATGCTCTCCCCGAAGTCGGCTGAGACCGTCCGCGCCACGCTGCCCGCCGTCGGCGAGGCCATCGGCACCATCACCGACCTCTTCTACCGGAGGCTGTTCGAGGCCCACCCCGAGCTGCTGCGACACCTGTTCAACCGCGGCAACCAGGCTGCGGGAACCCAGCGGCAGGCCCTCGCCGGGGCACTCGCCGCGTTCGCCACCGCCCTGGTGGAACAACCCGGCGTCCGCCCCGACGCCATGCTCGGCCGGATCGCGCACAAGCACGCCTCGCTGGCCGTGACCCCCGCGCAGTATCCGATCGTGCACCGCCACCTGTCCGCCGCCATCGCGGAGGTGCTCGGCGACGCGGTCACCGAGGAGGTGGCCGCCGCCTGGGACGAGGTCTACTGGCTGATGGCCAACGCCCTGATCGAGATCGAACGGCGGCTGTACGCCGAGCAGGGGGCGCTGGCCGGGGGCACGTGGCGCCCGTGGACCGTGGTCGCGCGGGTCCAGGAGACCCCGGATGTGGTCACCTTCCGGATCCGGCCCGCGGACGACCGCCCGGCCCCGGCCTTCCGGGCCGGACAGTATGTCTCGGTCCAGGTCGAACTGGCCGACGGAGCACGGCAGATACGCCAGTACAGCCTGACCAGCGCACCCGGTTCGACGGTGCGCTCCTTCACCGTCAAGCGGGCGCAGGAGGGGCGGGGGCCGGCGGGTGAGGTCTCGGGTCACCTGCACGACCGCGTCCGAGTGGGCGACGTGCTCAGCGTCTCGGCACCGTACGGCGATGTCGTACTCGACACCACCGGCAGCGACACACCGCTGCTGCTGGTCTCGGCAGGAATCGGATGCACCCCGATGGTCGCGATGCTGGAGGACCTCGTCGACCGGGGACACCAGGGCCCGGTGACCGTCGTCCACGCCGACCGCTCGGCAACCGCCCACGCGCTGCGCCCCGACCAGGAACGACTGGTCACCAAACTGGCCGACGGCACGGCCCACTTCTGGTACGAGCGGGCGGAGGCGGACCGGCCGGAGGCGCACACCGGACGGGTCGACCTCTCCACGATCGCGGTCCCCGAGGACGCACACGTCTATCTGTGCGGCCCGCTGCCCTTCATGCGGACCGTCCGCGCCCAGCTGCTGGACCGGGGTGTACGCCCCGCCGCCGTCCACTACGAGGTCTTCGGCCCCGATCTGTGGCTGGCCGCCCAGGACTGACACCGCGGCGGGCCGCGGAGTTGGCGGGAAGTACTCGAACAGCCCAGGGCACGGTCGCCTTCGCCAGGGAAGACGTGGGACCGTACGCACACGGACGCTGACACTCCGTGCCCGATTCCATTTCAGGGCCGCCGGTACCCCCCATCGACCGAGGAACCATGGATCAGGAAAAGATCACTCTCAGCGGCACTCAGGAGACCATGCTGGCCACGCTCTACGCCAGAGCGGTGGACAGCCGCTCACCGGATACCGTCCTGGGCGACACCGCCGCCCAGGCGGCGGTGGAGCGCGTCGCCTACGACTTCGGCAAAACGGGGATGACGGCCACGACGGCGGTGGGCGTGGCGCTGCGGGCCAAACAGCTCGACGACTGGACCACCGAGTTCCTGGCGGAGCGTCAGAAGGCCACCGTGCTGCACCTGGCCTGTGGTCTGGACACCCGTGTCCAGCGGCTCGATCCGCCGTCGTCGGTGCGCTGGATCGACGTCGACTTCCCGGACGTCGTCGAACTGCGCCGGCGGCTCCTCCCGGTGCCGTCGGGTGACTACGAGATGGTCGCCTCCTCGGTGACCGACGACGCGTGGCTGGATGAGGTGCCCGACGACCGGCCGACCGTGGCGGTCTTCGAGGGCCTGACGATGTATCTGACCGAGGAGGAGGGCAAACGGCTGATCCAGCGGATCACCGGCCGCTTCCCCAGCGGGCAGCTGCTGTTCGACTGCTACGGCTCCCTGGGCATCAGACTCCAGAAGTGCGTTCCGGCGGTGCGCAACGCCGGGGCGACACTCCACTGGGGGCTGGACGACCCGTATGAGCTGGAGGGCTGGCACGACGGACTGACCTGTCTGGACGCGGTACGCAGCGTGGACATGCCGGGGCTGGAGAAGATGCCCGCCCCGGGTCGGATGAGCATGAAGGTGATGGCCCATCTGCCCGGCTTCCGGGATGTGGGCCGCATCCTGCGCTACCGCTTCTGACCGGACACCGTCCGGCGCCGGATGGTCCCGGCGCCGGACGGTGGCGATGCCTCACCGCGTCGGCACGCCCCGAGGCGGTCCTACCCGCAGCCGGTATCCGGCCCACAGGGCGAGCGCGGCCACGGGAAGGGTGGGGAGTATCGAGGTGACGATGGCACCGTGGGCGGGGCCGTGGCCGTCGTCGGTGGTGAGCAACTGCCCGGTGAGCAGGAAGAGCACCATGTTGTTCCCCGCATGGGCCAGGCTCGCCACCCATACCGTGCCACTGCGCAGATACAGCCAGGCGAGGACGACTTCCTGGCACAGGAACATGACGGTCCACACCGCCAGACCGAGAACCACGTTCGAGAAGTGGACGTAACCGATGAAGGCCAGCGGAAAGTGCCAGCACGCCCAGATCAGACCCGTGGCGACGATGGACGGCAGCGGACGGCCGCCGAACAACCGCGGCCGCAGATAGCTCGTCCAGCCGAACTCCTCACCCCAGTACAGCGGGGTGAGAAGGGGAAGGACCAGCATCAGGCCGATCACCGCCACCCACCCCGGCATCCCCGGCGACAGCTCGTCCAGGGACGACAGCTCCGGATGCCACAGGCCGAGCACGGCCGCACACCCCATGGTCACCGCCGCGATGGCCAGCGGACCGAGCCACGCGATGAGGTAGTACGCCCAGGCGGACCGCAGACGGAACGCGAGTCCCGCGTCGGCGAACCCCTCCCGGGTGACCCAGCGCCGGACCACCACGGCCGCGACGCCCGGCACGCAGAAGGCCGGGAGTTGCAGCAGCGGGTTCAGCGCCGAGAGGCCGAGGAGGGTGTGGCCGATCAGAAGCCAGAGCCAGGTGCCCGCGAAGGACAGGATGAGGAACACCACCCGTCCTCGGGTCGATGACGGCGTGGTGGCCGGTGGTGGCGGTGGGGTGGTCCGGGGGATCCCGGTGGTGGTCGACGGCATCGATGTTCGCCCTTCATATCGCTTCGACGGGTTGGCAGCGCAGAAGGTGTCATGCGGTGACAGCCGGACACATCGCCGCCCGGAGTGAACTCCACCTCGCTCACATCAGGGATATGAACTGGCTCTTGGGAGGGAGGCGGCCCGAACCGGCCCGCGGCTACTGTGCGGACCATGCACACGTTGATCCGTCCGACGTTCACGGCGGCCACCCTCCGGGGCTGGGCCCATGCGCTGCTCGGGGCGGCCTTGAGCGTGCCACCGCTGACGGCCGCCGTCCTGTCGGCTCCGCCCCGGTGGCAGCTTCCGGCCCGTATCGCGGGCTTCACCCTCGCGCTGGTCGTCGTGGTCACCGCCCTGGGCGCGCCGCGCGGCGCACGCCGCGGCTGTGTAGGGCTGGCCAATCGCCTGCTGGGCACCGGACTTCCGCTCCCCGCCGCCGAGTCACCGCGATCCCGGTGGGCCAACCGGCTGCGTACCACGGCATGGCTGGTGCCGCATATGGCGGTGGGGGTGGCGGTGACCGCGGTGACGGGTCTGCTCGTCTTCGGCGCCGTGGCGTTTCCGGCGGTGTGGTGGGGCGGTGGCGGAGAGATCGCCGTCCTCGAGGGCCGGGTCACCGTACCCGCGGGCCGCGCGGGGCTGTGGACCCCCCTGGTCTCCGTGGTGTGCCTGCTGTGCGCCGGATACACGACGGCGGTCGGAACGGCGGCGCTGCGGCTGCTGGCCCCGGTCTTCCTCGACCACCGGCCCGCCGAGCGGCTGGCCGCGGCCGAGGAACGGATGGATGTGCTGAGGGAACGGAACCGGCTGGCCCAGGAGTTGCACGACTCCATCGGGCACACGCTCACCGCGTCGACCATCCAGGCCGCGGTGGCCGGGGAGCTGCTGGAGCGTGATCCGCACGCGGCGCGCCGGGCACTCACCAGCATCGAGGAGACATCACGCGCGGCCATGGATGACCTGGACCATGTGCTGGGCGCGCTCCGCGACGAGCAGGCGCCGAAGGCACCGCAGCGCACCCTGGCCGATCTCGACGCCCTCGTGGAGTCGGTGCGGCAGGCGGGCGCCGAGCTACGGATGGAGCGCGGTGGCGATCTCGGGCAGGTGCCGGCGGCCGTGTCCCGGGAGGCCTACCGCATCGCACAGGAGGGTCTGACCAACGCGTTGCGGTACGGCGAGAGGACGGGGATGCGGCTACGGGTCGAAGTGCGCCGCGGACGGCTGGAGGTGGAACTCGTCAATCTGGTCCGCCCTGGGGGCGATGGCCCGGCGGCCCGCGGGAACGGACGGTCCGGTCAGGGGCGTCAGGGGCTGAAGGGGATCGCCGAACGGGTGCGGCTGCTGCGCGGTGAGGTGTCCGCGGGTCCCGTGAACGAACCGCACGACGGAGGGGCGGCGGACGTGGCGCGGTGGCGGCTGATGGCACGGCTGCCGCTGGGAGCGGGGCGATGAGCGCGACGGACGCGGCGGATCCGGTGAACAGCACCGTGCGTGTGCTCGTGGTCGACGATGAGGAACTGACCCGGACCGGACTGCGCACGCTGCTGTCCGCCAAGCCCGGCCTCACGGTCGTCGGCGAGGCGGCGGACGGCTCCGAAGTGCTGCCGCTGGTGAAGGCGTTGCGCCCCGATATCGTCCTGATGGACGTGCGGATGCCCACCCTCAACGGCATCGAGGCGACCCGGCAGTTGCGGACGACACTGTCCGAGCCGCCGAAGGTCATCGTGATCACCACCTTCGAGAACGATGCGTACGTCTACGACGCGCTGGAGGCGGGCGCCGACGGTTTCATCCGCAAGCGGGCTCCGTCACAGCAGATCGCCCAGGCCATCCATCTGGTGGCGACCGGCGACTCGATGCTCTTCCCCGACGCCGTACGCCGTCTGGCCACCGGTCGGCCGGTACGGCCGGAGGCGGCGGCTCGGGCCGCCGCACTCACCCGCCGGGAGACGGAGATCCTCCGGCAGATGGCGCGGGGGCTGTCCAATCAGGAGATCGCGGACGAGCTGACCGTGAGCCTGGAGACGGTCAAGACGCATGTGGGCAATGTGCTGGCGAAGCTGGGCGCCGGGAACCGGACGCAGGCGGTGATCCTGGCCTTCCAGGCCGGGCTGGCCCCGCACTGAAATTCGCGGGCACGCTGTCAGGGGTCGGCCGTACGGTGAAGCCATGGGGGACATCGTGTACGTCCGCGGGGACGCCACCTCACCGTGCGGCAAGGGACAGAAGATCATCGCTCATGTCTGCAACGACCTGGGCGGCTGGGGCAAGGGCTTTGTCCTGGCGGTCTCGCGCCGCTGGCCGGAGCCGGAAGCGGCGTACCGGCGCTGGCACCGGGAGCGCGCGGGCAATGACTTCGGCCTGGGCGCGGTGCAGTTCATCCGGGTGAGCCCGTATCTGACCGTGGCGAACATGATCGGTCAGCGCGGAACACGCCGCGGCAGCAAGGGGGTTCCAGTGCGGTACGAGGCGATCGACACCGCACTGGGCACGGTGGCGGCCAGAGCCGCCGAGGACGGCGCCTCGGTCCATATGCCGCGCATCGGCTGCGGATTGGCGGGGGGCCGCTGGTCACGCGTCGAGCCGCTGATAGCGGCGCGGTTGGTGGGCCGGTGTGTTCCGGTGACGGTCTACGACCATGAGGGCTGAACCGGTGGGGACGCGGCCCGTGATGCCCTCGAGGGGGAAAGACCATGGATGACCGAGATCTCGGCCCACTGGACCGGCTGCTCGCCGAACGCGCCTGTGAACGCCTGATCATCGACTTTCTGCACCGGCTCGATCTGGGCGACCCGAGTTCGGTGGCGGAGCTGTTCACGGAGGACGGCGTTTGGGAGTGGCCCGCCGGGGACCGGCGCGTGGAGGGGCGCGAGGCGCTCGGGGCGTACTTCGGCTCCCGCCCGGCGGACCGGCTCTCGCGCCGCCTGACCTCCAACATCGCGGTCACGGTGCACTCCGCGACCACGGCCACCGCCACGTCCTACTTCGCCACCTACCGGGTCGACGGCCACCGGGAGGGCATCGTCGCGCCGCGGGTGCCCTCGAACGTGGGCACTACGAGGACAGGTTCCGCACGGTTGCGGGGCGCTGGTTGCTCGCCTCCCGGACCACACACCTCGCGTTCGGCGGACCGACCGAGCGGCTGGAGGCCACGGAGGACTCGTAGCCGACCGGGTTCAGCCGGTCTCGGCGGCCGCTCCACAGCGTGCGCAGCGGTCACGGGGAACGGTGTCCTGGAACGCGCCGCAGGCGGGGCAGACACGGTCCAGCCAGCAGGCCGGGTCACCGCCCTCGGGCTCCGTGAGCACCCGTCGGCGCTCCGGCTCTTCCCGTCGGCCGTCACCGGACTCAGCCGTCCCGCTCATGGCTCACACCTCTCCGTCACCCGCCACCTCGCCGGCACCCCCCTGCGTCGGACGGTACCCCCTGGCGGCTCTCAGGAGGACCCTCCGTCCAGGACTCCGGTCCACAGTCCGATCGCGGGAACACCGGTGGCCACCACGAAGACCCAGGCGGCGGCGACCGCCCGAGGGTAGGGAGCCGGAGGCCCTCCGGCCCGTCCGGGGGTGAGGGCGCGCAGCCGGGCGGCCTTCTGCGGGGTGGGGTTCCGGTCCTGCTGACGGGCCAGGAAGGTGGCGACGAGGCCGGCCGACTCCGGGTCGTGGGCCAGCGCCTCGGCGTCCGCCCGCATCTCCATCAGCGTCACCATCAGTCGGCGGGCCCGGCTGTTGGCGTAGAGGCCACCGGTGAGGGCGGATGCGAAGACCGTCAGGGAGACGAGGGTCTGACCGGAGGTCTCCATCGGGGTGACGGCGAGGGCCGCCACGGAGTCGAACCACACGGCGAGCTTTCCCACCGCCGGTACGTGGCGCAGATAGCGGCGCCGCATCGGATCCCCGTGGCGCAGATGGGAGATCTCATGACGGAGCAGCACCGCGCCGACCGGCGTCCGCAGCAGCGCCCGCCAGCTCCGCGGAATGATGACGTGAACCGTGGGCCTGCGGACATTGAGGGAGAAGGCGTGGTAGACGAAGACACCCGCCGCGGCGACGATGGCCACAGCCGCCACCAGGAGGGGGACGAGGAGGGCGTCGTCATCGACCGACGGGTCCAGCCGGTCTCCCAGCAGGGCGACGGCGCAACCGGCGGCGGCACCCACCACCCACACGGACCTGCGGCGCTGGAGCCGGGTCCCCCAGTCCTCCATCCGGCCGAGGAGGCCCGGTGAGGGCTGCGGGACATGGACCACCTTGAGCCCCGAGTTCGGGGACCAGCTGGACACGGCATGGAGCCGTGCGGTGTCCAGCCCGGCCGCGTGGAAGGTGTCCCGGACCCGCTTCCAGCCCTTCGACGTCCAGTCGATCCCGGTCAGCGTCTCGTCCGCCTCACGGCCGCTCAGGGAGTCCGAACGCCACTCGTTGATCAGCGGAGCGAGGAAGAACGCGAGGACCAGGACGGTGAGCATCGCCGTTCCGCCGATCGCCGCGGGCACGCTCAGCGCGTCGTCGCCGGTGACCGTCACACTGGCGCCGGTGGCGGGCGCGGCGCACACCGGGCCCAGGAGGATCAGCCAGCACACCCGCTCGGCCCGGCGCAGTCGGAGGACCGGGGACTCGGTGGCCACGGTGGGCGCTACCGAGGCCCGTTCCCACCGTCCGACGGCCCGGTTTCGGGTTCGGGTTCGGAAGCCCCCGACGGCTCGGGGCAACGCGACGGCCCGGAACCGGGTGGCGCGGACGCGGCGCGGACGACCGCTTCCGCCTGGATCCGCACGACGGCCCGTACCGTCTCCGGGTCCACCTCCGGCGGCAGCCTCAGCTCGACCGTCACCCGGTGGGTGAGCGCCGCCGTGCCGTCGTCACCCTCGCCGCCATCGCCACCGCGCAGACACCGGGTGAGATAGCCGATGGCGTCCCGCAGGCCGCGTTCGATGGCCATGTCGGTCGCCGTCGAGAGCACCTTGAAGGCGATCTGGCCGAGCACGGACAGCCCGATGGCCAGGTACACATGGGTGTCGACCGCCGGTGCCCCACTGGTGTCGTCGAAGAACTCCCCCGCACCCGGCACCCGGCGTCCGGCGCGCAGCTCCTCCGCGAACTCGTCGAAGAGCTCCTCGTGCTCCTCCTCCGCGACAGCGAGCGCGGAGGCGTCGACCATCGTGAGGATCCGCTCGATGGTGGTGTCGCTGAGCCCCGTCATGTCCGTCATACGTCCCCCCGGTGCGCCACACCACGGACGGCGTGCGCCACGGATTCACGGTAGCCCGACCGGAGCGGGCGATGTGATGACTTACGGCAAATAGGTGAACTCACCGTGCATTTCGCGTATGGCCCGCCGGGACGTTCCACCACGTCTGACGCATGATCGGTCCGGGGCGGACCGGAGCCGATCACATGTCAGGAAGTGGATATGGCAGTCACCAGGTGGTTCTTCGAGCCCGGTCATACGGGCGCCGAATTCACCGCACGCCACATGATGGTCACGTATGTGCGCGGGCAGCTCAAGAACATCGAGGGGTTCCTGGAGGTGGACCCGGAGAAGCCGGAGAACGCCCGGGTGGGGGCGACGATCGACGCCACCGAGGTGTACACCGGCCAGCCACAGCGCGACGCGCATCTGCGCAGCGCGGACTTCTTCGATGTCGAGAACCATCCGACATGGACCTACTCGGGTACCGGTGTCACCCAGCTCAGCGAGACCGAGTTCGATGTGGACGGGGAGCTCACGGTGCGCGGGGTCACCCGTCCCGTACCGCTGCGGGTGACCTATCTGGGGCAGTGGGACACACCCTGGTGGGAGGGGGACCAGGACCGCGGACCGCGGCGTCGCGCGGGATTCCTCGCCACCGCCCGGATCAACCGGCAGGACTTCGGCGTGTCCTGGAACGACACCGTGGACCGCGGCGGTGTGGTGGTCAGCGACATGGTCGACCTCACCATCGACATCGAGGCGGTGCTCGACCCCGCGGGCCCCCGGAGCTGAGCGCGGCGACGAGCCGGGATCCCCGGCGGTCAGTCTCCACCGGCCGTACGGCGGGCGGCGGTGCGACGTGGTGCCTTGCGGGTCCGCGTCCATTCCAGAAGCTGCCGTTCGGTCCAGGTGGTGATGACGCGTTCCGCGGGCACCTCGCACTCCACCGCGCGGGTGCATCCGTTGATCTGCCAGTCGAGCTGGCCGGGCGCGTGGGCATCGGTGTCGATGGAGAAGAAGGTGCCCGCCGCGACGGCTTCACGGAGCAGCCGTCGCGGCGGATCCAGCCGCTCGGGGCGGCAGTTGATCTCCACGGCGGTGCCCGACTCCGCGCAGGCGCCGAAGACCTCGGCCGGGTCGAACACGGACTCCGGACGTTTGCCGCCGAGCAGCCGTCCGGTGCAGTGGCCCAGCACGTCGACATGCGGGTTGCGGACCGCGGCCACCATCCGGCGGGTCATGGGCCGGGCGTCCATCCGCAGCTTGGAGTGGACCGAGGCGACGACCACGTCCAGCCGCTCGAGCAGGTCCGGCTCCTGGTCGAGGGAGCCGTCCGGGAGGATGTCGACCTCGATACCGGTGAGCAGCCGGAACGGGGCCAGGCTCGCGCGCAGCCCGTCCACCACGTCGAGCTGGGTGCGCAGCCGCTCCGCCGACAGACCGCCCGCCACCGTCAGCCGGGGTGAGTGGTCGGTCAGCACCGCCCACTCATGGCCGAGGCGCGCAGCCGTACGCGCCATCAGCTCGATCGGGGAGCCACCGTCGGACCAGTCGGAGTGGAGGTGACAGTCGCCGCGCAGCGCGGCGCGCAATGCGGTCGCCGCCGGGTCGGGCTCCCGGGCGTTCTCCTCGTCCTCGGACTCCAGGTCGGCCAGGTACGCCGGGACCTCGCCGCGCACCGCTTCCCGCACCACCTGCGAGGTCTTGGGACCGATCCCCTTGAGTGAGGTGAGGGTGTTCGCCCCGGCCCGGCGCCGTACCTCCTCCGGGGACAGCTCGGACAGGAGGGCTTCGGCGGTGCGGAACGCGCGTACGCGGTAGGTGGGCGCCTGGGCGCGTTCCAGCAGGAACGCGATGCGGTCCAGGGCGGTCAGCGGATCCATCGCACTCCCCTTTCGGCCGTCGCAGTTCCTTCTCCACACTTCTCCGCCTTCTCCGCCCTTCCTCCAACCGCCGCCGGTTCCGCTCAGGACCGGCGGTCGGGCCGGCGGCCTGGGGGCTGGCGGGGTTCGGGGCGGGCGGTGTGCTCGGGGATCTCACAGGTCTTGGGCGACTTGTCGGAGACGGTGATGGCCTCGCCGTAGTGCCGGATCTCCAGCGGGGCGCCCTCGACGAGGGAGTAGGTGACGGAGGTGGTGGTGATCTCCACCCTCAGCCGCCGTCGCAGCACTTGCACGGTGAAGGCGAGGCGGGCCAGCTTCTCCGGCAGTTTGGGCGCGAACTCGAGGCTGCCCGCGATGTGGCGCATCCCGCCGAACCCGGCGACCAGGGCGATCCAGGTGCCCGCTAGCGAGGCGATGTGCAGTCCGTCGCGAGTGTTGTGCTCCAGGTCCTTCAGATCCATCAGCGCCGCCTCGCCCAAGTAGTCGTAGGCCAGGCGCAGATGGCCCACCTCGGCCGCGATGACTGCCTGGCAGCACGCGGACAGCGAGGAGTCGCGGACGGTCAGCGGCTCGTAGTAGGCGAAGTTGCGGGCCTTCTGCTCCTCGGTGAAGCACTCGCCGCGCAGATACATCGCCAGCACCAGGTCGGCCTGTTTGACCACCTGTCTCCGGTAGAGCTCGAAGTAGGGGAAGTGGAGCATCAACGGGTATTCGTCGGGGCGGGTGTTGTGGAAGTCCCACTCCTGGTGGCCGGTGAAGCCGGTGTGCTGCTCATGCACACCGAGGGTCTTGTTGTAGGGGATGGTGACGGACTCGGCGGCGTCCCGCCAGGCGGCGGCCTCCTCGTCGTCGACGCCCAGCTCCGCGCCCTTGGCGGGGTGGCGCTCCACCACGTCCGCCGCGGCCCGCAGGTTCGACTGGGCCATGAGGTTGGTGTAGACATTGTCGTCGCCGAGGGCGCTGTACTCGTCGGGTCCGGTCACCCCGTCGATATGGAAGCGCCCGTGGTGGTCGTGGTGGCCCAGGGAGCGCCACAGCCGGGCGGTCTCCACCAGCAGCTCCACACCGGTCTCCCGTTCGAACTCCTCGTCGCCGGTGGCGGCCACGTAGCGCACCACGGCGTCGGCGACATCGGCGTTGACGTGGAAGGCCGCGGTACCGGCGGGCCAGTAGGCGGAGCATTCGGAGCCGTCGATGGTGCGCCAGGGGAAGGCGGCGCCGGTGTGGCCGAGCTGACGGGCCCGGTCACGGGCCGCGGTCAGGGTGGACTGGCGCCAGCGCAGCGCCTCCGCCACCGACTCGGGGAAGGTGTAGGTGAGCAGGGGCAGTACGAAGGTGTCGGTGTCCCAGAAGGAGTGTCCGTCGTAGCCGGAACCGGTGAGGCCCTTGGCGGGGATGGCGCGTTCCTCTGCGCGGGCGCCCGCCTGGAGGACGTGGAAGAGGGCGAAGCGGACCGCCTGCTGGATCTCGGCGTCGCCCTCGACCTCCACGTCGGCGCGGTCCCAGAAGTCCTCCAGCCAGGCGCGCTGCTGCCGCACCAGTCCGTCCCAGCCGGTGCTGGTGGCCCCGGCCAGGGCCGCTTCGACCTGGTCGCGTACGGCGGGCAGGGAGCGCACGCTCGACCAGCCGTAGGCGACCAGTTTCTCCAGCCGCAGGACCTCGCCGGGTTCGAGGACCGAGGTCACCGTCAGCCGGGCCACGTCATCGCTGCTCTCGCTGGAGTGGCGGGTCGGCGCCGGACCGGTGATCAGGTGATCGGCGGCGGCCGCGACCCGCAGCCGGCTGGCGTCGGTGCAGTGGATCAGCCGGAGCTTCCGGTCGTTGGCGGCGTGTTCCTCGGGCAGCAGCGGGGACTCCAGAGCCTGGGCCACCCGGGGGTCGCCCGCGTGGCTGGGCAGCTGTTCGTTGGCGACCAGCTCGGACTGGACGACCACACGGACCCGGGCGTCCAGCGCCTCCACCTCGTAGGCGACGGCGGCGACGGCCCGCTGGGTGAGGGAGACCAGCCGGGTGGAGCGCACCCGGACACTGGTGCCGGACGGCGAGCTCCACTCGCACTCGCGGTGCAGCACCCCGCCGCGCAGATCGAGGACGCGTTCGTGGGAGCGCAGCCGTCCGTAGCGCAGGTCGAAGGGCTCGTCGTCCACCAGCAACCGGATGATCTTGCCGTTCGTGACGTTGATCATGGTCTGACCGGCCTCGGGGTAGCCGTATCCGGCCTCGGCGTAGGGCAGCGGACGCCGCTCGTACACCCCGTTGAGGTAGGAGCCGGGCAGACCGTGGGGTTCGCCCTCGTCGAGGTTGGCGCGCCAGCCGACGTGCCCGTTCGACAGCGCGAAGAGCGATTCGCTCTGGGGCAGCACGTCCAGGTGCAGCTCGGTCTCGCGCATCAGCCAGGGATCCACGGCGTACGAGGAGTCGGTGATCACGAGGCGTCCCCCTCCAGCAGTTCGGCGAGGTCCTGGACCACGATGTCGGCGCCGTGGCGGCGCAGCGCGTCGCCCTGGCCCACCCGGTCCACGCCGATCACCTGGCCGAACCGGCCCGCGCGCCCGGCTTCCATGCCCGCGAGCGCGTCCTCGAAGACGGCGGCCGCGCCGGGAACGGTGTCCAGTTCACGGGCGGCCTCGAGGAAGGTGTCGGGATGGGGTTTGCCCGGCAGCGCGCGCTCGGCGGCGACCACTCCGTCGATCCGCACCTCGAAGAGGTGCTCGATCTTGGCGGCGGTCAGTACGTCGCGGCAGTTGGCGCTGGAGGAGACGACCGCGGTGCGCAGTCCGGCTTCGCGCACCGCCTCGGCGAACCGCACCGAACCGGGATACGCCTCGACGCCCTCTTCCCGGATCTTGGCCAGGACCAGGATGTTCTTGCGGTTGCCGAGACCGTTCACGGTATCCCTGTCCGGCGGGTCGTCCGGTGCCCCCTCGGGGAGGTCGATGCCCCGGGAGGCCAGGAAGGTGCGGACACCGTCGGCGCGCGGGCGGCCGTCCACGTACTCGTCGTAGTCGGCATCCCGGTCGAAGGGACGGAAGGAGGGGCCGTCGCGGCGCTCCAGAAAGGCGTCGAACGTCTGCTTCCACGCCGCCGCGTGCACCACGGCGGTCCGGGTCAGAACCCCGTCGAGATCGAACAGGCAGGCCCGGATGCCCGTCGGGAGGCAGGGCTTTGTCATGATCCCCGAATCCCCCGCGGGCGCCGGAATATGCGGAGGTGCACACGAATGTACGCACCGTGTGTCCGGTGCCGCCCGGCCGGCCGGGAAACCCCTTCGGCCACCGGTGGTACGCCCCTCACCTGCTTGGACGTCGGCGGGTGCCGGTGGGTGGAGGCGGTGACAGCCTGGGCGCACGGCCCACCGTGCTCCGGACAGCGGCCGCAGTCCGCTCGTTCCGCCGGAGTCTCCGCTGGAGGACACCGTGGCCAGTGGCACGACCCACCGCTCCCCCGCGCGCCGCCGCGCCGTGGTCCGGGCCGCCCTGGCCCTGCTGCTGTGCTCCGCCGCGGTCCCGGCCTGCGCCTCCACCGGTGAGCACGGACGGGACCGGGAGACGCCCCGGGCCAGCCGCGCCGCGCATCGCTCGGCCGCGGCGGAGAAGGCAGCCCGCGCCAAGCTGCTGCCGGGCATGCCCGCACCGCTGGATCCCCACGACCTCTACGCCGCCGACCGGCCGGGCAGGCTGGCCGAGGCGGTCAAGCGCTTCCCGTCGCGGGTGTACGTGCCCAACACCCTGTCGGACACCGTGAGTGTCATCGATCCCAAGACCTTCAAGGTGATCCGTACGATCCCGGTGGGCCACCAGCCGCAGCACGTGGTCCCCTCCTGGGACCTTAAGACGCTGTGGGTCAACAACGACCTGGGCAACACCCTCACCCCGATCGACCCCGCGACCGGCCGGGCCGGGCGCACGGTGGACGTCCACGACCCGTACAACCTCTACTTCACCCCGGACGGCAAGCACGCCGTGGTAATGGCCTCCAAGGACCGGCAGTTGGTGTTCCGGGACGCGCACACCATGCGGGTGGTCAAGGCGCTGCCGGTGAGCTGCTACGGCGTCAACCACGCCGACTTCTCCCCCGACGGACGCTACTTCATCGTCTCCTGCGAGTTCTCCGGCGAACTGCTGAAGGTGGACACCGCGCGGATGAAGGTAGTCGGACAGCAGCGGCTGCCGGTGGCGGGCGCCATGCCGCAGGACGTCAAGATCTCACCGGACGGCCGGAAGTGGTACGTGGCCGACATGGTGGCGAACGGGGTGTGGGTGCTCAACGGCGACACCTTCAGCCGTCCGCGGCTGCTGCCCACCGGCAAGGGCACTCACGGGCTGTACGTCAGCCGGGACTCGCGCACGATGTACATCTCCAACCGGGGCGAGGGCACCATCTCGGTGCTCTCCTTCGACTCCGGGAAGCTGGTCGACCGGTGGCGGCTGCCCGGTGGCGGCAGCCCCGACATGGGCGGGCTCTCCGCCGACGGCAAGGTGCTGTGGCTGTCGGGCCGGTACAACGCCGAGGTGTACGCGATCGACACCCGCACCGGAAAGCTGCGCGCCCGGATCCCGGTCGGGGGCGGCCCGCACGGACTGGCGGTCTATCCGCAGCCCGGCCGCTACTCCCTCGGTCACACCGGGATCTTCCGCTGAGCCCCAGCCGCCGGACGGCGGCGCGCCGGGGTCAGATGCGCCAGGAGCGGATGCGGCCCGCCGCGTCGAACACGTCGGCCTTGCTGGAGAGGATGTCCCGCACCAGGTCGATCAGCGCACCGTACGGCGGGTCGATGCCCTCGCCCGAGGCGTGCATATAGGCGACCGCGGTGGCGCTGGCGAACCGTGCGTTGCTCGCCGGCAGCGGCCTGAGCGTGGCCAGCGTGTGCAGCAGGGCCGCGGCCCGCCACGCCGGGTCGGGATCGACGCCCAGCCGGGGCGGATCGACGCGGTGGCGGGCCACGGCGGCGACCAGTCCGGAGAAGTCCGAGATGGCGGGCTGTTCGGGCAGGACTTCCTCATGCCGCTGCAGCAGCCATGGCACATCGATGTGCAGAAGGGGGGCCATCGGTCAGGCGGCCCGTCCCCGGCCGTGTTCGTCCTCGGGGAACGCGTCGGCGAAGGCGTCGGCGTTGTCCGCGAAGAACCGGCGGAAGACTTCGGCACCTTCCTGGAGGGCTCGGTGCCGGGCGATGTCGGCCACGGTCGCCTCCCGGACGATCGCCTTCATCGTGGTGCCGCGTTCCTTGGCGATCTGGCGGAGGTCCTCAAGTTCCCGATCGCTGAATTCCACGTTGAGAGCTGACATGTGGCACACCCTACTTGCCGGGTACCCCGACAGCAATCGCCCCAGCTCACATGATGTTTTTGTAGGTACTTGACAAACCCTTGGGGGGCTTTGACCGGGTCCCGGCGGAGGTAGCGTTGACGGTTCGCACCGTTCAGAGGAAGAGGGTTCATGGAGCAGCGAGTGTGCGGCCGAACCGGCCGGCAGGTCTCCGTCGTCGGCCTGGGCACCTGGCAGTTGGGCGCCGGCTGGGGCGATGTCACCGAGGCGGACGCGCGGTCCGTGCTGGACGCCGCCGTCGAGGCGGGTGTGACGTTCTTCGACACCGCCGATGTGTACGGGGACGGACGCAGCGAGCAGCTCATCGGGCGGTTTCTGCGCGACCGTCCGGACGCCGGGATCTTCGTGGCGACGAAGATGGGGCGGCGGGCCGACCCGCACGTCGAGGAGGCCTACACGCTGGACAACTTCCGCGCGTGGACCGACCGTTCGCGGGCGAACCTGGGAGTGGACGTCCTCGATCTGGTGCAGCTGCACTGTCCGCCCACCCCGGTGCACTCCTCCGACGTGGTGTTCGACGCGCTGGATACCCTGGTGGCGGAGGAGCGCATCGCGGCGTACGGGGTGAGCGTGGAGACCTGCGACGAGGCGCTGGCAGCCATCGCCCGGCCGGGTACCGCGAGTGTGCAGATCATTCTCAACCCGTTCCGGCTGAAGCCGCTGGAGCAGGTGATTCCGGCGGCGCGTGAGGCCGGGGTGGGGATCATCGCCCGGGTGCCGCTGGCGTCCGGTCTGCTGTCCGGGAAGTACACCAGGGACACCGTGTTCGCCGCCGATGACCACCGTTCGTTCAACCGCCACGGTGAGCAGTTCGACCAAGGTGAGACGTTCTCGGGCGTGGACTACGAGGAGGGCGTCGGGGCGGCCGTCGAGTTCGGGGAGCTGGCTCCCGAGGGGGCCACGGCCGCCCAGACGGCACTGCGCTGGATCGTCCAGCAGCCTGGCGTCACCTCGGTCATCCCCGGCGCGCGCTCTCCGGAGCAGGCGCGGGCCAACGCGCGGGCCGCGGCGCTGCCCCCGCTCCCGCAGACCACGCTGGACGCCGTCGGCACGCTCTATGACCGACGGATCCGCGCCCAGGTGCACCACCGCTGGTGAGGGACACCCCGCGCGCGGACATGCCCGATGGCGTCCGCGCGCGGGCGATTCCTGGGAATTCCCTGTGAGGACAGAGGGCCACGGAGGGGGCCGGGGCACGGCGGCCGGTGACCCGGCGCCCTCCGGCGACGGACCTCTCAGAAAGCTCCCAGGAACTCTCCGGAAGTGGCCGACGGCGACTGTCAGGCTCCAGGGACAGAGCGGACGACGGGTCCGGCGACGGCACGGCGCCACGACAGACCCGGACCACGGTCCGGACCGGGCTCCCGCTCTCCGCCCCGTTGAGCCACGATCCGACCGGGAGCCATCACTGTGGCCACTCTCCTGTCCGCGCTGGGCCGTTTCTCCTTCCGAAGGCGGTGGTACGTCACCGTCCTGTGGACCGGTCTGCTGATCCTCGCCGGTGTGCTGGCCGCCCGGGCCCCCGCGGCCCCCCACACCGACTACTCCATGCCCGGCACGGAGGCGCAGCGCGCCTATGACCTGCTCGACGAGCGGTTTCCCGGGCAGGACGCCGACGCCGCCACGGCACGTGTGGTGTTCAGGAGTGATGACGGCCGGGTGACCGAGCCGCAGACCAAACGGGCCATCGGTGAAACGGTCCGGGCGCTGGGGAAGGATCCGCAGGTCAGCCAGGTGACCGACCCCTTCGCCACCAAGGCGGTGAGCAAGGACGGCTCCACGGCCTACGCCCAGGTCACCTATGAGGTGTCCAGTTCGGAGGTGGAGGAGGACGCGCGCAGCGCGCTGCTGGCCACCGTGGAGGAGGCCCGGTCGTCCGCGCTCACGGTCGAGGTGGGCGGCAACGCGCTGTCCACCACCGCGGAAGGCCACGCCTCGGAGGCCATCGGCCTCGGCGTGGCCGCGGTGGTCCTGGTCATCACCTTCGGCGCGCTGATCGCGGCCGGACTGCCGCTGTTCACCGCCCTGTTGGGGGTGGGCATCGGCACGAGCGTCATCAAGGCCCTGTCCAGCGCGCTCGACCTGGGCTCCACCACCTCCGTGCTCGCCACCATGCTCGGCCTGGCCGTCGGTATCGACTACGCCCTGTTCGTCGTCTCCCGGTACCGCGCGGAGCTCGCGGAGGGCAGGGGCCGGGAGGAGGCGGCCGGACGGGCCCTGGGCACGGCGGGCTCCGCGGTGGTGTTCGCCGGACTCACCGTGGTGATCGCGCTGGTCGGTCTGAGCGTGGTGCACATCCCCGTGCTGACCCAGATGGGGCTGGCCGCCGCCGGTACCGTCGCGCTCGCCGTCCTCGTCGCCCTCACCCTGGTGCCGGCGCTGCTGGGCATCGCGGGGCGCCGGATCCGGCCCGCCGGGCCGCGCCGTGGCCGCCGCGCCCGGAATTCCGAGGTGTCCGGTGCCGCCGATGAGTCCGGTACGGCTGACACGGCCGCGGCGGCTGACACGGGCGCGGTGTCACGGCCCGGGATGGGCGTGCGCTGGGCCCGCTTCGTCACCCGGCGTCCGCTGGCCGTCCTCGTCGTGGGCGTGGCCGCCCTGCTCACCGTGGCGGTGCCCGCCGCCTCCCTGGAGCTGGACCTGCCCGATGACGGCAGCCAGCCGACGTCCACCACCCAGCGCCGGGCGTATGACCTGCTGTCACAGGAGTTCGGGCCGGGGTTCAACGGTCCGCTGCTGCTGGTCGTACAGCCCGGCGGCGACGGGAGCGCCACGGCCGCCGCGGAGCGCGCCACCGCCCGTATCCAGCGGATGGACGGCGTCGCCCGGGTCAATCCGCCCCGTTTCGACGACTCCGGCGACACCGCCGTGCTCACCGTGGTCCCCGCCTCCGCGCCGAGCAGTGAGCAGACGACCGACCTCGTCCACGCGCTGCGCGAACCCGGCCTGGAGGCCGACAGCGACGCCCGGATCATGGTGTCCGGCACCACCGCGATGAACATCGACGTCTCCCGGAAACTGGCCGACGCCCTGGTCCCCTATCTCTCGCTCGTGGCGGGCCTGGCGCTGCTGCTGCTGATCGCCGTCTTCCGTTCGCTGCTCGTCCCGCTCAAGGCCGCGCTGGGCTTCGTCCTGTCCATCATCGCGGCGCTGGGCGCGGTCGTCGCGGTCTTCCAGTGGGGCTGGTGCGCCGAACTGTTCGGGGTGTCCGAGCCGGGTCCGGTGGTGTCGCTCACGCCGATCTTCGTGGTCGGCGTGGTGTTCGGACTGGCCATGGACTACGAGGTGTTCCTGGTGACCCGGATGCGGGAGGCGTACGTCGGCGGACAGTCACCGCTCACGGCCATCACCACCGGATTCGATCTCGGAGCCCGTGTCGTCACGGCGGCGGCCATCATCATGATCTCCGTCTTCGCCGCGTTCATGGGATCGGACGAACTGATGGTGAAGACCATCGGCTTCGGTCTGGCCGTGGCGGTCTTCCTGGACGCCTTCATCGTCCGGATGACCCTCGTACCGGCCGTACTCGCGCTGCTCGGCCACCGGGCGTGGTGGCTCCCCCGCTGGCTGGACCGCTGGGTTCCGGACATCGATGTGGAGGGCACCTCGCTGGGCGGCCCGGAAGAGACCGCACCGGGTGACACCTCCCCGGGCGCATCGGCCGATCCGGTCCGGCTCGGCTCCTGATCCACCGGCAGCGCGAAAGGAAGGACCAGTGATGTCGACAGCGTCCCAGTCCGCGGCCGCACGGCCCGGCGGCACCGCGCGGCATGCGCTCGAAGGGGCACTCGCCGTCCTCGTGGCGGGTGCGGTGATGGCGGCCACCGCGTATCTGGCGCTGCTCGCGCTGGGTGCCGGTGAGCTCGCCCCGGTGTCCCGGCTCACCTGGGCGGTCACCAGCATGGCCGTGGGCAGCGGGATCACCCTCGGCTCCGGCTCCCCGGTACCGCTCGGGGACGGCGGCGGTCCCCTGGGCGGGCTCACCGACGGACTGAGCGTGGAGATGGCGGGCGAGGCGGCGGCGATACCGCTCGGGCTGACGGTCCTGGGGGCGGTGGTGCTGGGGTACGGCTTCTTCCGCCCACTGCGTTCACGCCCCCGACCGGCCCCGGCGCTGCTGGTGGCCCGCCTCTGCGGTGCGCTGGGCACCGCCGCGATGCTGTTCCCGTCGCTGGCCATGCTGGCCCGGGGCACGCTCCGGCTGCCGGACGGCGTGACGGACGAGCTCGGTGACGATGCCGGGCGGCGTGCGCTGCTCCGGTTCGGGGACGGCGGTACATCCGCGCTGCGCTCGATGCGCTTCGAGGCCGATCCCGCGATGGCGGGGCTCCTCGGGGTGCTCGGCGTGGCGGTGCTCCTCGGGCTCGGCTGTGTGGCGGCGCGCAGGACGACGCTGCCCACCCCCCTGGCCATGAGCCGGCCGCGGCTGAAGTGGCACCCGGTGGCCTCGGCGCTGTCCGGTGTGGTGACCACCCTGTGCGTACTGCCCCTGGCGGTGGGGGCACTGGCGGGCGGCGCGGCACTGGCCGGATGGGACCGCGCGGCCACGGCCGCCGGGTCACTGCTGCTGGCCGGGCCCAATCTGTCGGCCGTCGCGCTCACCTCCGGTCTGGGCTCGTCGTGGGAGGCGGGCCTCCACCGCCAACAGGGCGAACTCGGCGGGCTGCTGGGCACGATCGGGCAGGGGGTACCGGGCGACGGCGGGCGCACCGACCGGACCGTGGCCGTGGCCGACCGGGCGGTGGCCGAGGTTCCGCTGTGGCTCATCGGGTTGCTCGTCCTCGTCGCGGCCCTGGTGCTCACGGGCCGTCTGGCCGCGGCGCGCACTCCGGTGCGTACCGCGCGCGAGGAGGCCAACGCGCCGCTGAGCCGCCATCTGGAGATCGCACTGCGGACGGGGTTCGCGGTCTGCGCCGCGGCGATGCTCCTCGCCCTGGCCTCCGGGGCCTCCTTCCGGATCGGTGTGAGCGTCATGGGCAGGGAGCTGCGCGGTGTCACCGGCGGTCTCGACGGCGCGGTGGGGACGGCCGGGCTCAGCGGCCTCGTCCTCGCCGGGCTCGCGGCATACTGGGGGAGCCGGCTCCACGGAACCCGCACCGCGCGCCCGGGCTCGGCGCGGCCCGACGCTCCCGCGAGGCCCGTGGCCGCCCGCGCTTCCGGTCAGCGCCCGCGGGGCAGTGCCGACTCGGCGTCCTGACCACCCCGCGCCGTGCTGAACAGATCCGGCCCCCAGTCTCCCGAGGCGGCATCCCAGACCATGGCAGAAGCGACAGACCCGCGGCACACCGCGGTTCCCCGGGCCCATCTCCTCGTCGTCGACGACGAACCGACCGTCCGCGAACTGCTGCCCGCCGCACTGCGGTACGCGGGGTTCGACGTCGACGCCGCGGCGAACGGCCGCGAGGCGCTGGACATGGCGGCCCAGCGGCCCCCCGATCTGGTCCTGCTGGACATCATGCTGCCGGACATGGACGGTTTCGAGGTGATCCGCAGGCTGCGCGCCCAGCCACGGCCTTCCGGCCCGGGGCACGGCGGCGCCGTCCCGGTGCTGTTCCTCACCGCGCGCGACACCGCGGCGGACAAGGTCAACGGGCTGCGGCTGGGCGGCGACGACTACGTCACCAAGCCGTTCGACCTGGAGGAGCTGATCGCCCGGATCCAGGCGGTCCTGCGCCGGACCAAGGGCGAACCGCCCGCCCGTCTCGTCGTGGCCGATCTCGAGCTGGAGCCGGAGGGGCATCTGGTGACCCGGGCCGGGGAGCCGGTCCGGCTGTCGCCGACCGAGTTCCGGCTGCTGCACTTCCTGATGACCAACGCCGGGCGGACGATGTCGAAGGGACAGATCCTGGAGAACGTATGGGCCTACGACTTCGGCGGTGACCCGAGCATCGTCGATACCTACATGAGCTATCTGCGGCGGAAGATCGACCAGGTGGAGCCCAAACTCCTGCACACGGTGCACGGCGTGGGATACGTCATCCGCGGACCGAGGAAGCAGGGCGGCCGCACATGACGCGGGTGGGACGGGTACTGTCCCGGCTGTCGCTGCGCACACGTCTGCTGTGTCTGTCCACGGCCCTGGTGGCGGTGGGTCTGCTGGCCGCGGGCGTGGTCGTCAGCACCACACTGCACGGCTACCTCCAGGACCGGATGGACTCCCGGCTCACGCTGACGGCCGGGATCGCCGCCCGGCTGGCCCCTCCCGCGGACACCCCGCACAGTGTGCGGCTCCTCAGCTTCTTCGAGGAGACGACGGTGACGTATGTGAACGACCAGGGCGTCCCGGACCAGGCGTTCGGCGCGAGCGCGGCACCGCCCGGGGGCGGCCCGGCACTCCCCCGGCTGGACCGCACGGCCGTCCTGGCCACCGACGGGCGTCCGTTCACGGTGCGCGCGCACCAGGGCGACCACGCGTGGCGGGTCATCACCGTGCCCCGGGCCGAACCGCGTGTCGGGCTCTTGGCGACCGTCGGACCCGTGGGCGCCGCGAAGAGCTCCGGGAGCGTGATCGTGGCGTCGTCCCTGGACGCGGTCGATGCCACCGTCACCCGGACCCGGAACGTCTCGCTCACCGCGGGAGCCGGACTGGTCGCGGCGCTCGCGGTGGCCGGGTGGTTCGCGGTCCGCTCCGGACTGCGCCCGCTGACCCGGATCCAGGAGACCACGGCGGCGATCGCCGCGGGCGACTACTCCCAGCGAATCCCCGAACTGGCGGGGCCGCACACCGAGGTGGGCCGGCTCACCGAGTATCTGAACCAGATGCTCGCCCGGATCGACACCGCCTTCCGCGCCCGGGCGGAGGCCGAGGCGCGGATGCGGCGTTTCTTCGCCGACGGCAGCCATGAACTGCGCACCCCGCTCGTCGGCATCAAGGGGTATACGGACCTGTACCGGATGGGGGCGCTGCCGACCCGTCAGGACATCGACCACACCATGCGACGGATCGCCGAGGAGTCCGAACGGCTCACCCAGCTCGTGGAGGACATGCTGTTGCTGGCCCGGCTGGACGAGGACGCCCATCGCACCGCGGCCGACACGCACCAGCCGCTCGCCTTCCCGCTGGAGCTGGCCCCGATGGATCTGCGCACCCTCGCGGCCGACGCCCTGCACGACGTACGCGCTCTGGACGCGACGCGCGACGTGGCCCTCACCGGGCCCGGTGGTGGCCGCCCGGCGAGCGCCCCAGCGCTGGCCGACGAGGCGCGGCTGCGGCAGGTGGTCACCAATCTGGTCGGCAACGCGGTGGCGCACTCCCCCTCCGGTACCCCCGTCCGCATCGGGGTGGGCACCGACGGCGCGTATGCCGTGCTGGAGGTGGCCGACCACGGCCCCGGGCTGTCCCCGGAGGACCGGCGGCGGGTCTTCGAACGGTTCTACCGCGCCGATGACTCCCGAAGCCGCACGAGGGGCGGTGGTTCCGGACTGGGGCTGGCGATCGTCCACTCACTGGTCTCCGCGCACGGCGGACGGGTGGACATCGACACCGCTCCCGGCGCGGGCTGCACCTTCCGGGTGCTGCTCCCGCTGCCCTCCCCGGGCGAGGAACCGGATCCCGCCGGCCCGCGCGAGCGGGCCGACGGGCCGGAGGGTGCCGGGGAGGGCTGAGCGCGAGGCGCGTGGCTACCGCTGGAACTCGGTGCCCAGGACCGCGCCGGGCTCGGAGCCGCCGAGCGCGGCGGGGCCGAAGGAGACCGCGCCGTCGGTGGTGAGGCCACCGGGCTGGCCGCGCAGCACCCAGGCGGCACCGCTGGAGGTCTGGGCGCCGTCCTCGTCGGGGGCGCCCACGGCCAGGTCGGCCTTGCGGTCGCCGTTGGTGTCGCCGAGGCGCACCGCGGCTCCGAAGCGGTCGCCCGCCTCACCGGCACCCGGAACACCGGCGGTGTCCTGGGTGAACGCCTGGGCGCCGGTGCCGGACAGGCCGCCCGCGCCGCCGTAGAGCTGGACGACGCTGCCCGCGTCCTTGCCGCTGTCGATGTCCTCGTAGGGGATACCGACGGCGATGTCCGCGTAGCCGTCGCCGTTGGCGTCACCGGCGCTCAGCTCGTAGCCGAACTGGTCACCGTCCTCGTTGACGCCGGGCACGCCCGGGGTGTTCTGGTCGATCACCTTGGTGCGGGTGGTGCTCGGACCGGACGCGGTGCCGTAGAGGACCTTGATGGTGCCGTGGTCGTACGGCAGGTTCTCCACGACGTTGTCCGGCACCGTGCGGATCACCAGATCGGCGTGGCCGTCCTTGTCGACGTCGCCGAGGGCCGCCGAGGCGCCGTGGTCGAGCCGGGCGGAGGACTTGGTCAGGCCGTTGCCGCCGCCCTTCCAGAACAGGGTGGCCTGGGACATCTCCTCGAAGGCATGGGTGGTGACGACGTCGTCCTTGCCGTCTCCGGTGACATCACCCGCGGTCAGGCTGGTCGGCGCGTCGATCTCCCCGGTGTCGGCGGTGGCCTCGCGCGCGGCTGCGCCGTCGCGGGTGAACGGACCGAACCGGACGCGCAGGGCGGTCGTGGCGTCCGGGACGGTGCCGACCTGGGTGAGGTCGATCAGGTCGGCGTGGCCGTCACCGTCGATGTCACCTCCGGCGATGATGCTGGTTCCGAAGTTGTCACCGTCGCCCTTGGGCAGTTCGGTGCCGCCGGTGAGACCGTTCGCCGAGCCCCACAGGACGGTGACGTCCGGTTTGTTGCTGGACTGGACCGCGAGATCGGTGTAGCCGTCGCCGTCGAAGTCACGGGCGACCGTGCGCTGTCCGAACCGGGCGTCGGCCGCCGGGTTCCCGGGGACGCCCGCGGCGTCCTGGCCGATGATCTGCCGGTGGCCGGTGTCGGCACCGGAAGCGGAGCCGTAGACGACCGCGACGTAACCCGCCTTGGCCTTGCCGGCCACCGTGCCGCCCGGCGCGGAGACGGCGAGGTCGGCGAATCCGTCCTTGTTGAAGTCAGCGTCCTGGCTGGTGGCAGCCGCGACGGTACGGGCGGAGCCGGCGGCGCCGGCAGAGGGGACGGCAAAGATGGCGGGGGTGGTCACGAGTGCGACCACCGTCGCGCAGCGCGCAACGGTGGAAAGGGAACGGGGGCGCACACATCCTCCTGCTCATTGGCAAGCGTTTACCTCATAGACACCCATCAGGACCGCTGTGATCGCCTAAGAGTTGCGTGCCCCAGCGCAGGTAATTTCCTAGACCGGCGAAATTCCGCCAGTCATATCGGCTCCCTCGAACAGGTCGGACCCATCGGGCTCAACGGACTTATCGGCCTCCTCGGCCTGTACATACCGCAGAACGCCCATCATCTGCCGGTCGTCGACCTCATTGGGGGCGGTCTCCACGCAGTCCGCGAAACGCCGGCCGAGGTTGTCCGAGTTGATACCGGTGCCGATCATCACCAGCTGGGTGGTGCGGGGCTCTCCGCGCTCCCAGGGCACGGGCTGGAAGCGGAGGAACGAACCGACCGCGTGCAGCCCGTACTTGTACTCGCCCCCGGCGCCCGCGAAGTGCAGATACCCCTTGATGCGGTACAGACCCGGGGAACGGCTGTCGAGCACGTCCATGACGCGCCGGGGGTTCAGCGGTTCGGAGGAGATGAACTCCACGCTCTCGTAGGCGGTGTGGAGATGGCGGCTGTGATCGTCCTCCCCGTCGCCGCACAGATCGGCGAAGGTGAGCTGCCGGAAACGCTCCTCGGGGGTGGTGCGGGGCCGGTGGTCGAAGAGCAGGGCGGGGTCGACCCGGCCGTGCTCGGCGGTCAGGACCGGGACCCCCGGGGCGATCTCCTCGACCGTGCGCAGGACGGACCGGCGCTCCTCCTCCCCCACCCGGTCGGTCTTGTTCAGCACCACGAGGTCGGCGGCGCGCACATGACGGTCGAGCTCGGGATGGCGCTCCCGGGTGCGGGGGAACTCCGCGGCGTCCACCACCTCCACCAGCCCGCCGTAGACGATCCGCTCACTGGTGCTGGACAGCAGGGAACGGATCATGCTCTGGGGTTCGGCGAGACCACTGGCCTCGATCACCACCACATCGATGCGCAGGGCGGGGTCGGTGAGCCGCTGGAGCATGTCGTCCATCTCGGAGGCGTCCGCGGCACAGCACAGACAGCCGTTCTCGATGGGGATCATCGAGTCCACCTGTCCGGCGACGGCCAGGGCATCGATGTTGACGCTGCCGAAGTCGTTGACGATGACGCCGATGCGGGTGCCCGCGCTGTCCCGCATCAGATGGTTGAGCATCGTGGTCTTCCCGGAGCCCAGGAAGCCCGTGAGGAGGATGACGGGGATCCGTGGTGTGGCCAAGGGTGCGTCTCCGTACGGCGTGGTGGGGTCGCGGGCGGACCGCTCATGCTATCCGGGCGCCCGCTTCCGCGATCACCTCAGGGCGTCCGGCAGCGGGCGGTGATGAAGCACATCGAGCCGGGAGACGGCCCGGGTGAGGACCACATACAGCCGGTGGAGACCGCGGGGTTCGGCGTCCACGATGGCCGCGGGTTCGGCCACGACGACGTGGTCGTACTCCAGGCCCTTGGCCACGGTCGCGGGCAGGACGGTGACCCGCGCGGCACCGTCCGGCTCCTCGGCCGCGGCGGTCGCGATCCCGGCGCGCTCGAGGGCCTCCGCCAACCGTGCCGTGTCCGCGGCGGCGGCGATCACGGCGATCGAACCGTCCCGCTCCAGGGCACCGCGGACGGTCGCCACCACCTCCTCGGTGAGCCCTGCCGTCCGGTGGATCCGCAGGCTTCCGTCCCGGCGCAGCGAGCGCGCCACGGGTACGTCGACCGGAAGCGCGGCCAGGAGGCGGTTGGCGAGGTCGACGATGACCCCGGGGACCCGGAATCCGGTGGTCAACGGCACCACGGCGGCCTCCGGCTTCCCCAGGTGGCCCAGGTGTTCGGCCCAACTGCGGGCGGCCCAGGGGGTGGTGCCCTGCGCAAGGTCACCGAGAACGGTGAGGGAGCCGAATCCGGCGCGGCGGGCGATGGCGCGACACTCCATCGCGGAGAGGTCCTGTGCCTCGTCGACCACGATATGGCCGTAGCCCGCGGGTCGTTCGACGAGCCCGGCCACCTCGTCGAGGAGTATCAGGTCCGCCGCCGACCACCGGGCGCTCCTGAACGACCGCGGTGGTTTCCGCCAGAGCAGGGCCGACTGCTCCTGTGCGGTGAGCAGTCCGTCGGCGGCGCGGGCCAGCGCGCCGGCGTCGCCGAAGAGCTCGGCCAGCACCTCCTCCGGGCGGACGGCGGGCCATACGCCGTTCACGAACGCGGTCATGGCGGCGGACCGCTCCATCCGCCGCAGCCACGCGGTGCTCGGCGGTCCGGCACGGCGCTCGGCCTGACGCTGGAGGAGCCCGACCGCGCGGGACCGCACCCGCTCGCGTCCGATCGCGTACGGCGGGCGGGCGGCGCGCACCTCCTCGACGATCCGCTCCAGTTCATCGAGCGGGATACGGCGGCGGGAGGAGCCGTCGGGCACGGCGAGCGGTTCGGCGGGCGGCCCGACCCGGCCGTAGAGCGCGCGGGCGAGCACGGCCGCCATCCGGGCGTCGTGCTTGAGCTCCGCGGTGGCCGGGGCGTCGGTCGCGCCCACGGGGTGGCGGGCGATCTCGTCCTCCAGCGTGCACTGTCGGATATCGGCCTCACCGAGCGCGGGCAGCACCTCGGCGATATAGCGCAGGAAGGCACGGTTGGGGCCGAGGATCAGAAGGCCACCGCGCTGGATGCGCTGAGGGTGGGTGTAGAGCAGATAGGCGGCGCGGTGCAGGCCGACGGCGGTCTTGCCGGTGCCGGGGGCGCCCTGGACGCAGACCGAGTCGGTCAGTTCGCCGCGGACCAGGTCGTCCTGCTCGGGCTGGATGGTGGCGGCGATATCGCGCATCGGTCCCACGCGCGGGCGCTCGATCTCGCCGGTGACGATCCGGCTGGGATCCTGACGGGCCCGGCCGGAGGTGAGGTGCTCGTCCTCGATCCCGGTGAGGTCCTCCGCGTCGCCACGGCTGAAGGGCGCCCATCCGAAGCGGCGGCGGACCGCCACGCCCTGGGGGTCACGGGGGCCCGCCTGGTAGAAGGCGCGGGAGACGGGAGCCCGCCAGTCGATCACCATCGGGGGCGCCGAGGGGTGCTCGACGATCCGGCGGCGACCGATGTGATAGCGCTGACCGCGGTGGTCCCCGGCTTCGGGGGCGTGGCCGAAGTCGAGCCGGCCGAAGAAGAGCGGGGTGTCCGGCTCCTCGGCCAGCTCCTTGGCGTAGCTGCGCAGATGACGGCCGAGGACCTCGGCGTCCGCGCCGCTGCCCGACACGTCCTCACCGGTGATGACCTGGCCTCCCGCCCCGCGCACCATCCGGTCCAGCGCCGCGCGGCAGGAGTCGTGGTAGGCGCGTTCCTCGGCGAGCTGCCCGGTGAGCGCCTCGGCGGGATCCGCGGTGTCCGCGGGGAGCCCCCGGTCCGGCCCGGCGCCGCGGATGTGCTGTTCGGTCGTGGTCATAGCTGTGCCGCCCCCTCGTGCCGTTCGACCGGACCAGTATAGCGTGACTCGGTTAGTTTTTTAACCCGGTCACGTTTTTTATCGGGGGAACTTCATCGAGGCGGATCCCGGCCCGGCCGGGCGCTGCGGATCAGGCGTAGCGAGCGACGCTCAGGCGTAGGGAGCGAGGCCCGAGCCCAGCATGGTGAAGGCACGTTCGGCGGCGGTGACCGCGTCCGGGTGAACGCCCCAGGCGGTGGCTCCCGCCTCGACCCGGCGCCAGTTCTCCTGGGCCAGGATGCGCTGGACGGCGATGATCTGGCCCGCGGCGATGCGGGCGGTGATGTCGTCCGGTCCTTCCTCCTCCTCGGCCGCCTCCGCGAGGGCCGCGGCGAGCGCGTCCTCCGAGCGGCCGGTGTACGCGAAGAGCCGTGCGACCAGGCTGGGGGTGCCGTACAGCAGCCGGTGGAAGGCGAGCACCTCGGCGTCGTCGTTGAGCCCGGTCACCGGATCGTGGCGGTCCAGTCCGTCCAGGAAGTGACGCCGCAGCGCCTCCAGGGGCGCCTCCCCCGCCGTCCGGCCCCGCACCACCCGGGCCGCCTCGTCCTCGTGGTCGGCGAACCGGTGGAGCGCCAGATCCTCCTTCGAGGCGAAGTAGCGGAACAGGGTGGGCTTGGACACCTCGGCCGCGGCCGCCACATCGGCGACGGACACCTCGTCGAACCCCCGCTGGAGGAACAGCGAGATCGCCGTCTCGGAGATCGTCCGGTACATCCGCTGCTTCTTGCGTTCCCGCAGGCCCGTCTCACCGCTCATGGGTGAACCGTAGCCGCCGGTGTCTCCCCGGCGGGCGCACGCCCGCCGGGGAGACACCGGCACCCTCAGGGAAGGTCCACTCCGGCCTCCGCCGAGAGCCGGTCGATCTCGGCGAGTTCGGCGTCGGTGAAGCCGGGCGAGTCCAGCACCGCGACGTTCTGCTCGAGCTGGGCGACACTGCTCGCGCCGATCAGCACCGAGACCACCCGCGGGTCCCGCAGGACCCATGCCAGTGCCATCTGGGCGAGGGTCTGACCGCGCCCCTCGGCCAGCTTGTTGAGGGCGCGCAGCAGGGTGAGGCGCTCCTCGGTGAGCGCGTCCCGGGTGAGGAAGTGGCCGAGCGCCATCCGGGAGTCGGCGGGCACCCCGTGCAGATAGCGGTCGGTGAGCTGGCCCTGCGCGAGGGGCGAGAAGGCGATGACGCCGACGCCCGCCCGCGCCGAGGACTCCAGCACCCCGCCCTCGACCCCGCGCTGGAGCATCGAGTACGGATGCTGGTTGATCAGGTACGGGGTGCGCAGCTCCGTCAGGATCGCGGCCGCCTCGTCGATCGCCTCCGGCGGATAGTTGGACAGCCCCGCGTAGAGCGCTTTGCCCTGCCGCACCGCGCTGTCGAGCGCGCCCATCGTCTCCTCGAGGGGCGTGTCCGGGTCGAAGCGGTGGGAGTAGAAGACATCGACGTGCTCCAGCCCCGTCCGGGACAGCGACTGGTCGAGGCTGGCAAGGAGGTACTTCCGCGAGCCCCATTCGCCGTACGGGCCGGGCCACATGAGGTACCCGGCCTTGGTGGCGATGAAGAGCTCGTCACGGTACGGGCGGAAGTCCTGGGCGAAGACGGTGCCGAAGTTGGCCTCGGCGCTGCCGGGCGGCGGGCCGTAGTTGTTGGCCAGGTCGATATGGGTGACGCCGCGGTCGACGGCGCGGCGCAGCACCGCACGCTGTGTCCCGAGCGGGTGGGTGTCACCGAAGTTGTGCCACAGACCGAGCGAGACCTTCGGCAGCAGCACTCCGCTGCGTCCGCAGCGCTGGTACTGCATGGAGTCGTAGCGGTCGTCCGAGGCGATATGGACCATGCGGCGCTTCCTTGTCCTCGACGGGGCGTTCGGGGCGGACGGATACCTCCCCGGGCGGAGCGGGGATTCCGCCGCGCCGAGCCTGTCAGGTCTGCGCCGGGGCCGCGACGTCGCGCCCGTCGGCTCATCCGTTAGGGGGCCGGAAACGAAAAGGGGCCGCATATATGGCCGCACACATACAAGAGGCCAGCAGTGTGGGCATCACTGCCGGCGCTCGTCACGGCCTCAGGGTGCGCGATGAGGCCGGTCGCGGTGCGGTGGCCGTCAGACGAACGTCTGGCGCTGGAGCCAGAGGTCCCTGGCGGTTCCGCTGCCCTGGAGGAACACGTACAGCAGATTCTCCTCATTGAGGATGGGCACGCTCACGCCCGCCGATCCGATCGATCCGCCGAGCGACTGGAAGGCGGTGTAGGTCGGGTCGTTCTCGGTGGACTGGACGGCGACCCACAGGGCGTTGTCGGTGGCCTTGATGAACACGTTGATCCGGCCGTCCTGGCCGAGACCACAGGTGGGGCGCCAGACGATCTGCCCGCCCAGCTGGACCGGGGCGACGAAGGAGTTGTAGTCGTCGCTCTGCCCCACGCGCCACACCGCGGCATCGGATCCGCGGAAGAAGATCTGCACCCGTCCCGCCGCGTCCAGACACACCGAGGGCCGGCTGGTGACGTTGCTCGCGACCTGGACGAGGGGCTCCCAGGTGTTGGAGTTCGGGGCGAGCTGCTGGATGGTGTACAGGGTGTCCCCGACGCCCTTGATCGCCACCACGATGCGCCCTCCGCCGTCCAGGACGGGTGAGGGAGTGGCGCGGACGGCCCCGCCGAGGGAGGTCGGTCCGGTGTAGGTCTCGTACAGCAGGTCCTGGTTGCGGATGAACCAGAGCGCACCGTCGGTGCCGGGGAAGAACACCTGGATGCGGCCGTCGGCGTTGAGCACCGCGGCCGGGTCGTCACCGATGTTGTTGACCAGCCGCTGGGGGCCGCTGTAGCCGCCGTTGAGACTGGTCTGGGTGATGACCTCGAGGTGGTTGTCCGGGGTCCGGTAGAAGACGCGGATCTTGCCGTCCTTGCCGCGGATCGGGGCGGGGATGCCGTCGATCGACACGCCGGTGTACTGGAACCAGCCGAGCCAACTGCCGTCACGCCCCTCGACCCTGCTCCACAGGACGTTGGACCCGCCACGGATGAAGACCTGCACGCGGTCGTCGGCGAACAGGACTGGGGCGGGCTCCGAGTGGATACCGCCTTCCAGGTTGATCCAGGTACCCCACACGGTTCCGGGTGTGGTGGATATGGACATGAGGAACCTCCCTCTTCTCGTGAGGCCACGAGAGCGCACAGGTGTGCACGGATACACCCTCAGTGCCCGGGGAAAGCATGGCGAATACCTGAAGAGGGGAAGATTCCGGTATATGACTGACTATTAACAATAAGACTGCTATATGAGATTGAACCGCTTCGTTTTCTGACTGGCCTGTCTCCGCATAGCGAGAGAGGCTGATCGCCTCTCAATCTGTGTCATCAGGAGGCCACGGTGCCCGACTCCCCCGCCGCGCTGTTCGTGATGGACCCCGTCCACCTTCCGAAGCTCTTCCCGGCACCGCTGCTGGACCGTCTCGCGGCGTCCGTGACGATCCCGGCCGGCGCCGCCGTCCGGCCGTCGGAGGTGACCGGCGCCGACCCGGCCGCCGTGGAAGTACTGATCACCGGCTGGGGCTGTGAACCGCTGACCGCCGAGGTGCTCGACGGGCTGCCGAGACTGCGTGCCGTCCTGCACGCCGCGGGCAGCGTCAAGGGCCATATCACCCCCGCCTGCTGGGAACGCGGCGTCCTGGTCTCCTCCGCCGCGGCCGCCAACGCCCTGCCCGTCGCCGAGTTCACCCTGGCCACCATCCTCCTGGCGGGCAAGGACACCTTGCGGCTGCGCGCCCTGTACGCCGCCGAGCACCGTTTCCCCACCCCCGCGAGGACGGCGCGCATCGGCAACTTCCGGCGCCTGGTGGGGCTCGTGGGCGCTTCCCGGACCGGCCGCCGGGTCATCGAGCTGTTGCGCCCCTTCGATCTGGACGTGGCGGTGTACGACCCGCATCTGGAGGCCGCCGAGGCGGCGGCGCTCGGCGTCCGCCCGCTGCCCCTGGACGAGCTCGTGGCCACCAGCGACGTGCTGAGCCTGCACGCCCCGTCGCTGCCCGCCACCCGGCATCTGCTCGACGCGCGCCGACTGGCCCTGATGCCGGACGGCGCCACGCTGATCAACACCGCGCGCGGCGCCCTGGTCGACACCGACGCTCTGGTGGCCGAGCTGTCCGGCGGCCGGATCTCCGCGGTCCTGGATGTCACCGAACCGGAGCCACTGCCTTCCGGGTCCCCCCTGTTCACCCTCCCCAACGTCCTGCTCACCCCCCATGTCGCGGGGGCGCTGGGCCACGAACTGGAGCGGCTGGGTGCGGCGGTGGCCGACGAGGTGGAGCGGGTGGTGGCGGGGGCGCCGCCGCTCCACCGGGTGCTGCCCGGTGACCTCGGCCGGATCGCCTAGTGCCTGCCCGGCGGGTCCGGACGCCGGACACGATCCGGGCAAGGGACCCGGGGGAACCGCCGCCCCTCAGTTGACCTTCCTCCCGGGGGAAGGCTCAGCATCGTGGTGACCGGGCGGAGCGCCCGGTTCGGGGAGGGTGGACATGGAGTTGCTGACGATCGGGGCGTTCGCGCGGGCGGCGCGGCTGTCCGCCAAGGCGCTCCGCCGCTACGACGAGCTCGGGCTGCTCACACCGGCCCGGGTCGATCCGTACTCCGGCTACCGCTTCTACGACCCGGCCCAGTTGGAACGGGCCCGGCTGGTGGTCTGGCTGCGGCGGCTGGGCATGCCGCTGGCCCGGATCCAGGCCGTGTGCGAGCTGGAACCCCGGGCCGCGGCCCGGGAGGTCCGCGCGTTCTGGGCGCAGGTCGAGGCGGACACGGCGGCCCGGCGGGAACTGGCCGCCTTCCTCGACGACCATCTGTCCGGAAAGGACACCGCGATGTCTTCTGCTCACCACACCCTGGGAATCCGCTACGCCGTGCTCTCCGACACCGGCTCCGTCCGAGAGAGCAACGAGGACGTCGGCTATGCCGGGCCCCGGCTGTTCGCCGTGGCCGACGGTTTCGGCGGCGGTCGACACGCCAGTGAGGCGGCGGTCGAGGCGCTCAAACCGCTGGAGTCGGAGGTGCCGGGCGGTGAACTGCTGAGCGCGCTGGAGGACGCGGCCCGACGCGTGCACGCCTCGGTCAACGAACTCGCCGCGTCGGACCCGGCGCTGGCCGGGGTCGGCACCACCCTCACCGCCCTGGTGTGGTCGGGATCCGAGCTGGGCCTGGTGCACATCGGGGACTCCCGCGCCTATCTGCTGCGCGAGGGCGAGCTGTTCCAGATCACCCATGACCACACTCTGGTGCAGTCGATGGTGGACGACGGGCGGCTCACACCGGAGGAGGCAGCCTCCCACCCCCAACGGGCACTGCTGTTGCGAGCCGTGCGCTGTGGCTCGGATTTCACACCCGACCTCACACTGCGGGACGCCCG
Organism: Streptomyces sp. NPDC045899; assembly: GCF_056431485.1. NCBI lineage: Bacteria > Bacillati > Actinomycetota > Actinomycetes > Kitasatosporales > Streptomycetaceae > Streptomyces > Streptomyces sp. NPDC045899. The sequence continues at coordinate 140,459 of NZ_JBWKKP010000014.1, read as the reverse complement.
GGACGGTGATCGCTACCTGCTGTGTTCGGACGGGCTGAGCGGTGTCGTGGCCGACGAGGACATCCGGCGCGTCCTGGTCGCGGAGTCCGATCCGGGGCGGGCGGTCCGGACGTTGGTCGCCCTCGCCCAGCGGGCGGGCGGTCCGGACAACGTCACCTGTGTGGTGGCGCACGTCGCCGAGCGGCGTGCCCTGGTCCCGGCCTGAGTGGTCCGGGCGCTCCGGGTCAACCGCCCCCGTTCGCGGGGGCGGTGGGAACGTTCCCTGGCGAAGGTGACACCGATCCCTGGGAGATTGGGGCTTGTCGCGGGCAAAGTGCCTGCTTATGCTCACCGCGGCGACCGGTTCCCGTGCCTGTGACCAGGAGACCCGACAGGATCACCGGCGGTCCGCCGTAAGGGGAAAGCACATGTCCGCAGGACCGATCCGCCTCTCGCCGGAGGCGCGCACCGCGCTGCGCCCGGCGACCGCGGCCCGTATCACCGGTGGCTTCTGGGCCACCCGACGCCGTATCAACGCGGAGGTCAGCGTTCCGCAGGGGTGGGAGGGGCTCGCGGCGGCGGCCGCCGAGCACCCTTCCCCGGACGCGGAGGAACACCTGTGGCTGGAGGCGGCGTCCTGGCAGCTCGCCGAGGGCGGCGGGGGCACGGCGTTCCAGGAACTGGCCGAGCGGGTGGGCCGACTGGTCGGCGCGGCGCGCGCCGAGGAGGAACGCCGGGCGCCGTCCGCCCCGGTCCGGCCCATGGAACGGCGGTGGCCGGCGTCGGTACCGGAGCGCGCGCCGGCGGTCCCGGAGACCGAGCTGCGCGACGCGGTCCCGCTCCTCCAGGCCGCGGTGGCGCACCGGCGGGCCACCGGCGAGAGCACCCTGCTCGATGTGGCGCAGCGCTCCGCGGATCGCCTCGGCGCCCTCTTCGACGCGGGCGCCGACATGGACCCGGTGTGCGGGCCCCCGGGGATCGGCGCGGCGCTGGTCGAGCTGTACCGGGAGACCGGGGAGCGGCGTCACCTCGAACTCGCCGAGTACCTCCTGGACCGGCGGGAGCGGGACGGCCTGGGCACCGGTGCGCCGGAGGACGGGCCCGAGGGGCCCGGCACCGATCCGGGAGGCGCGCGGCGCCGGGATCCGCTGCCGGTGCGGGAGGCGTCGCAGGTCACCGGAAACGCCGTGGACCGGCTGCGACTGCTGACCGGGGTCGCCGATCTGGCGGCCGAGACCGGCGACCGGGGGCTGCGGGAGGCCCTGGTGCGGCTGTGGGAGGACATGGCCGCCACCAAGACCCATGTGACGGGCGGGGTGGCCGCCCGGGACGCCGGGGAGTCCTTCGGGGACGCGTACGAGCTGCCGCCGGACCGGGCATACGCGGAGACCTGCGCGGCCGTCGCCGCCATCGGCTTCGGCTGGCGGATGGCGCTGCTGACCGGCGGCGCCCGCTACAGCGATCTCATCGAACGCACCCTGTTCAACGCCTTCGCGGCCGGGGTCTCGCTGGACGGCACGCGCTGGTCCGGGATGAATCCGCTCCAGGTCCGCTGCCACGACGAGGGAGCGCCGGCCGGGCGGCCGGGGCGCGCGCCGTGGTCCGGTGCCGGCTGCTGTCCGCCCCGCGCGGTAGGGCTGCTGGCCTCGCTGCCGCACTACGTGGTGAGCGGCGACGCCGACGGCCTCCAACTGCACCAGTACGCCTCCGGCTCGTACGCGGCGGGTGGCGGCGCCGTGCGGGTCGGCACCGCCTACCCCTGGGAGGGCCGTATCGCGGTGGTGGTGGACGAGGCCCCCGAGGACACCGACTGGACGCTGTCGCTGCGCATCCCGCCCTGGGCGCGGGAGTACGAGGTGACGGTCGGCGGTACGCCCCGGACGGAGCGGGCCCGGGACGGCTGGCTGCGGCTGCGGCGGCGATGGCGGCCCGGTGAGGTGGTGGTGCTGAGCCTGCCGCTGTCCCCCCGGAGGACCCGTCCGGACGCACGGATCGACGCGGTCCGCGGCTGTGTCGCGATCGAGCGGGGACCGCTGGTGTACTGCCTGGAGGGAGCGGACCTGCCGGAGGGGATCCGGCTCGACGACCTCGCGCTGCATCCGGGCGCGCCGCTGGACGAGGAGCACCGGCCGGGGCTGCTCGGCGGGGTGACGGTGATCACGACCCGTGGGCTGCGCAGAGCGGTCCGCTCCCGCGCGTGGTGGCCCTACACCGACGGTGGCGATGGTGCGGAGGGGGCCGCGGCGCCCACCGACCCGGTGCCGGTCCATCTGACCGGGATCCCCTACTACGCCTGGGCGAACCGCGGGGACGGCCCGATGCGGGTGTGGATCCCGGTGTAGCTCCGCGCCCGGGGCACGGCGGAACTCGGCCGGTGCCCCGGGCGTTCCCCGTTCAAGGGAGTGTGTGCCCCAGCGGCACCGGCGGACGGGAGGTGCCCTGTGAGCACCGGATCCACGGACCGGGGACCGGACGACGACGCGGAGGGCGCGGACGGCGCGGACCACTGGGACGACGTCGTGCTCGACGAGGACTTCATACGTGGAGCGGAGGTCTCCGAGCCCGCCGCGCGGACCCGGATGCTGAGGGAGCGCTGGCGGCGCGGTGCGCCCGAGCCCCAGCCCTGGCGGGCGGACGAGCCACCGGCGGGCTGGTTCTGGAGCAAGCGCCGCAGGTGGCGACGGCGCCGCTGACCATCCCGCCGTTATCCGCTCGCAACGCACACGGCGGGTACATCTGGGCGCCACCGATGGCAGGATGCGGGCCATCTCACTGATCACGTGTTCCGTGGGGTCGTCCCCGACCATGTCCGGAGGTGCCGTGTCCGCTCGCTCCGCACTGTCCGCCACTGCCATCGCCGCAGCGTCCGTCCTGCTGGCCGGGTGCACCAGTACCGCGTCGTCCGGGTCCGGCGGCTCGAAGATCAGCCTGGTGCAGTCCGGGAAACTCACGACCTGTACCCATCTGCCGTACGCGCCCTTCCAGTCCAAGGAGGGCAAGAAGATCGTCGGGTTCGACGTGGACCTGGTCGACCTGGTCGCCTCGGCGCTCAAGGTCGAGCAAGAGATCGTCGACACGCCCTTCGAGGGCATCCAGTCCGGGGAGGACCTCAACGCCAACAAGTGCGATGTCGCCGCCGCCGGGATGACCATCAACGACGTGCGGGAGAAGAACCTCGATTTCTCCGACCCCTATTTCGAGGCCACCCAGGCCCTGGTGACCAAGAAGGGCGAGCCCTACTCCTCACTCGGCGATCTTGACGGCAAGAAGCTGGCCGTGCAGCAGGGAACCACCGGGGAGGCGTACGCCCAGAAGCGTGCCAAGGGCGCGAAGCTGGTCCAGTTCGAGGACCTCGCGCTGCTGCTGACCGCTGTGAAGACCGGCCAGGTCGATGCGGGCGTCAATGACAACGGTGTGCTCTACGACTACGTCAAGGACAACCCCGACACCGAGGTCACGGCCGAGTTCAACACCGGTGAGCAGTACGGCATCGCCGTGCGCACGGGCAATGACGCCTTGCGCAAGAAGGTCAACAAGGTGCTGAAACAGGCCCGTGCGGACGGCCGCTACGACCGGATCTACAAGAAGTGGTTCGGCACCGCGCCCAAGAAGCCCACCAAGAAGGCCGCCACGGAGCCCGCCGCGAACTGACGCCCGCGACCGCCACCGGAGCTGAGGAGTCCGCACAGTTATGGCAATGACCCGTCGGCAGCGGGCGCGGGCGATACGGGCGGTGCAGTACGCCGTGCTCGTCGCCGTGCTGCTCGTCTTCGTCCTGGCCGCGGACTGGGGTGAGCTGCGTCGTGCGTTCTTCGACGCGGAGGTCGCCCGGTCCCTGTTCCCCGACGTCATCACCACCGCCCTGGTCAACACCGTCGTCTACACCCTGCTCGGCTTCGGTTTCGGGCTGGTGCTGGGGCTGGTGCTCGCGTTGATGCGACTGTCCCAGGTGCCGCCCTACCGCTGGCTGTCGATCGCCTACATCGAGTTCTTCCGCGGAGTTCCGGCGCTGCTGGTCTTCATCGCGCTGGGCTTCGGTGTGCCGCTCGCCTTCCAGGTGGCCCTGGACCGGTATGTCACCGTGATGCTGGCGCTCGGCCTGGTGGGCGCCGCCTATATGGCGGAGACGATCCGCGCGGGTATCCAGGCGGTGCCCAAGGGGCAGATGGAGGCAGCGCGTTCGCTGGGCATGTCCCACGGCCGCGCGATGGTCTCGATCATCATTCCGCAGGCGTTCCGGATCGTGCTGCCGCCGCTCACCAATGAGCTGATCCTGCTCACCAAGGACTCGTCCCTGGTCTATCTGCTCGGGCTCTCCCTGGACCAGTACGAGCTGTCCAAGTTCGGCCGGGACGCGCTCAATCAGCACCGCAGTCTGACTCCGATCCTGGTGGCCGGGGTGTGCTACCTGGTCATCACCGTTCCGCTGGGACATCTGGTGCGGCGGCTCGAAGCCCGTACGGCGAAGGCGAGGTGAAAGGGATGGACAAGGACACGGAGGAGGCCGGGCGGCCCGACGGTGTCGCCATCCGGGTCGAGAACCTGCACAAGTCCTTCGGTGAACTGGAGGTCCTCAAGGGCATCGACCTCACGGTCCGGCGGGGCGAGGTGGTGTGTGTGATCGGCCCCTCGGGGTCGGGCAAATCCACCCTGCTGCGCTGTGTGAACCTCCTGGAGGAGCCCACTTCCGGCTCGGTGACCGTGGCCGGGGCGGAGGTCACCGATCCGGACGTGGACATCGACCGGGTACGGCGCCGGATCGGCATGGTGTTCCAGGCATTCAATCTGTTCCCGCACCTCACGGCGTTGGAGAACCTCACCATCGCCCAGCGCCGGGTCCTGCGCCGCGACAAGGCGGAGGCACGCCGTATCGGCCGGGAGAACCTGGGGCGAGTCGGTCTGACCGCTAAGGAGGACGCCTATCCGGCACAGCTGTCCGGCGGACAGCAGCAGCGGGTGGCCATCGCGCGGGCGCTGTCCATGGACCCGGAGCTGATGCTGTTCGACGAGCCGACCTCGGCCCTCGACCCGGAGCTGGTCGGCGATGTCCTCGCCGTCATGCGCACCCTGGCCGACGAGGGGATGACGATGCTCGTGGTCACCCATGAGATGAGCTTCGCCCGCGAGGTGGCGGACCGGGTCGTCTTCATGGACGACGGAGTGATCGTGGAGGAGGGCGGTCCGGAGCGGGTGGTGGCCGACCCCCGCCATCCACGGACCCGGGCGTTCCTCAACCGGGTGCTGGACCCGGCCGCGGCCCGGGTCGGCGAAGTGCAGGACACCGGACCGCACGACGCACGCGCCGACCGCTGAGGAGTGCGGGGCCGCGCGCCACGGTGTGCGGCCCCGCGCCATGGGGTCTCATGATCGTTACCCTCTTGACCAGCGGTTCGAACGCTGATCGGATACCCGGATACCCGTTGGTACACGGATACTCCGGAGGTCCTTCCGTGTTTGTCGATCTGCCCCTGGACCAGTTGCACGCCTACCGTCCCCGGCTGCCCGAGCCCGAGGGCTTCGACGCCTTCTGGGAGCGCACCCTGACCGAGGCCCACACGGTCGACCTGGACGCGGTGTTCACGCCGTACGACGCGGGACTCGGCCGGGTGCACACCGATGACGTGGAGTTCTCCGGTTTCGGCGGACACCGGATACGCGGCTGGCTGCTGGCCCCGCGGGACGCGACCGGTCCGCTGCCGTGTGTGGTGCAGTACCTCGGCTACACCCGAGGACGCGGACTGCCGCACGACTGGCTGCTGTGGCCGTCGGTGGGCTACGCCGTCCTCGTGATGGACACCCGCGGCCAGGGCTGGTCCCCGCACTCCCCCGGCGCGACCTCCGATCCGGTGGGCGGTACCGGTCCCGAGTCGCCGGGCATGATGACCAAGGGCGTCCTCTCGCCGGAGGACTACTACTACCGGCGGCTCTACACCGACGCCGTGCGCGCGGTCGCGGCGGCCCGGTCGCATCCGCTGGTGGATCCCGGACGGATCGTGGTCAGCGGTGCCAGCCAGGGCGGCGGTATGGCCCTCGCCGTGGCCGGGCTGGTGTCCGATCTGGCCGGCGCGCTGGTGGATGTGCCGTTCATGACGCACATCCGCCGCGCGATCGAGATCACCGACGCCGATCCCTACGGTGAGGTCGCCCGTTTCTGTGCCGGGCAGCGCCATCTGACGGACCAGGTGCTCACCACGCTCGACCACTTCGACGGGCTCAACTTCGCGGCGCGCGCCCAGGCTCCCGCGCTGATCTCGACCGCGCTGCGCGATGAGATCACCCCGACGTCCTGCGGTTTCGCCGCGTACCACCACTACGCGGGTGAGAAGGAACTGAAGGTGTGGCCGTTCAACGGCCATGAGGGCGGTTCCACCCATCAGCAGGCGGAGCAGATCACCTTCCTGCGGCAGCTGCTCGGCTGAGCCGTGCGGGGGCGGCGGCGTTGGCCGCCGCCCCGCGCGGGGAAGACAGTGGCCCATCCGCAATCCGAAGGAGTGTCCTCCGTGTCCGCACAGCCGCTGGACGGCATCACCGTCGTCGCCCTGGAACAGGCCGTCGCGGCCCCGTACGCCACCCGCCAGCTCGCCGACCTGGGCGCACGGGTCATCAAGGTGGAACGGCCCGGACGGGGCGACTTCGCCCGTGACTACGACCGTGCGGTCAAGGGGGCCTCGGCCTACTTCGTCTGGATCAACCGCGGCAAGGAGAGCGTCGTCCTGGACATCAAGGACGACGCCGACCGGGCCGTCCTGGACGGGCTGCTCGCCCGCGCGGACGTCTTCGTGCACAATCTGGCGCCCGGTGCGGTGGAACGGCTCTGTCTCGGCCCCGAGGCGTTGCGGGCCCTGCACCCACGTCTGATCACCTGCGCCATCTCGGGGTACGGCGACAGCGGGCCGTACCGCGACAAGAAGGCGTACGACCTGCTCATCCAGTGCGAGACCGGGCTGCTGTCCATCACCGGAAGCCCCGCGGAACCGGCCCGGCCCGGGATCTCGATCGCGGATATCGCGGGCGGGATGTACGCCTACAGCGGGATCCTCACCGCGCTGTACGAGCGGGAGCGCACCGGCGAGGGGACGGATCTGAGCGTCAGCCTCCTGGACGCGCTGGGCGAGTGGATGGGGCATCCGTACTTCAGTCAGCAGTACGGCGGTACTCCCGTGGCCCGCAGCGGGGCGCGCCATCCGTCGATCTCCCCGTACGGCGCCTACACCTGCGGCGACGGGGCGCAGGTGTTCCTGAGCGTCCAGAACGACCGTGAGTGGGTCGCCCTGTGCGAACGGGTGGTGCGCCGCCCGGAGCTGATCCGTGATCCGCGGTTCGCGGACAACCCGTTGCGCCGCGCCCATGACGAGAAGCTGACGGCCGAGCTGGAGGAGTGCTTCGCGGGGCACACCGCCGACGGGCTGATCGCGCTGCTGGACGGGGCGGGCATCGCCAACGCCCGGCTGCGGGACGTCTCCCAGTTCGCCGCCCATCCCCAGCTGGAGGCCCGCGACCGCTGGGGGGAATTCGGCTCCCCCGTCGGACCGCTGCGAGGGCTGCTGCCACCGGTCGAGGTGGCGGGCCGCCGGGCGCCGATGCGTCCGGTACCGGAACTCGGCGAGCACACGGATGCGGTGCGCGCCGAGTTCACCTGACCCGCCGTCTCCCGGTCAGCGCGACGGGCTCCGGCGCAGGCGCCAGGTCCTGTCCTGTCGGTCTTCGTGGATCAGCCCGCGGCGTCTGGTGCAGGGGGCACCTCCCAGCGGTAGCTGGGGGAGCATCGCACGGCGGAGGGTCGTCCTCGTACCGGGCGTACTCGGACGATCCCGACAACGCGGCGAGGCGCGGTGCCAGGCGTCGCGGGCCCACGACGACCGGCAGGACAGGGCCTAAGCGGACGGGGCCGTCTGGACCGCCGGGACCGGGTCCTGGTCCTGGTCCTGGTCCTGGTCCGCCGGGGCGGGTGACAGCTGGGCGTCGCGGCGCACCAGCGCGGCGTAGCGGCCGTCCCGGGCCATCAGCTCCTGGTGGGTGCCGCGCTCGGCGATCCTGCCGCCGTCGAGCACCACGATCTGGTCGGCGTCCCGCACGGTGGACAGCCGGTGGGCGATGGTGATGGTGGTACGTCCGGCGGACAGGGCGTCGACGGCGTCATGGACGGCCTGTTCGGTACGGGTGTCGAGGGCGCTGGTGGCCTCGTCGAGGATCAGCACCGGCGGATCGCGCAGGATCGTCCGGGCGATGGCCAGGCGCTGCTTCTCACCGCCGGAGAACCGGTAGCCCCGTTCGCCGACCAGGGTGTCGTAGCCGTCGGGCAGGGAGGCGATGTGGTCGTGGATCTGAGCGGCCTTCGCCGCGGCCACGAGGTGGTCATGGGTCGCGTCCGGCTTGGCGAAGCGCAGGTTGTCGGCGACGGAGGCGTGGAAGAGGTACGACTCCTGGGAGACGACGCCGACCGCTCGGGCGAGGGTGTCGAAGTCGAGGTCCCGGACGTCGACTCCGTCGATCAGCACCCGGCCGCCGGTCACGTCGTACAGCCGGGGCACCAGATAGCTGAGGGTGGTCTTGCCGGAGCCGGTCGGGCCGACGACGGCCAGGCTGCGGCCCGCCGGGACGGTCAGCTCGACCCCGCGCAGCGTGCCGGCGGCGGATTCGGGTTCCCGGGCGTCGTAGTCGAAGTCGACGCTCTCGAAGCGGACCTCGCCCTTTACGCTCTCCAGCCGCCGGGGCTCGGCCGGTTCGGTGATGTCGATCGGCAGGTCGAGGTACTCGAAGATGCGGGCGAAGAGCGCGAGGGAGGTCTGCACCTGGACCCCGGTGGACAGCAGGCTCACCGTGGGCCGGAACAGACCCTGCTGGAGCGAGACGAAGGCGACGAGGGTGCCGATGGAGACCGACGGGCCGCCCGAGCGCAGGGTGACTCCGGCGGCCCAGTAGATGACGGCGGGCATGGCGGCCATCACGATGCCGATGGTGGACATCCGCCAGCGCCCGGCCATGCTGGAGCGGACCTCGAGGCCGACCAGGCGCTCGGACTCCCGGGAGAACTCCTCGGTGAGCGAGGCGGAACGGCCCATGGTGCGGCCGAGCAGGATTCCGCTCACCGACAGCGATTCGGTGACCATCGCGGACATCGCGGCCATCTGCTTCTGGCGCTGGGAGGTGATCTTCTTGCGTTCGTCGCCGACGCGGCGGCTGATCCAGACGAACAGCGGCAGCAGGAGCAGCGAGATCACGGTCAGCCGCCAGTCGAGGGCCAGCATGGCGACCACGGTGGCGACGACGCTGGTGAGGTTGGAGACCAGCGAGGTCGCGGTGGAGGTGACGGTGGCCTGCATCCCGCCGATGTCATTGGCGATCCGGGACTGGACCTCACCGGTGCGGGTGCGGGTGAAGAAGGCCAGCGGCATCCGCTGGAGCCGGTCGTAGACGGCGGTGCGCAGATCGTGCATCACCCGCTGGCCGACCGTGGTGGAGATGAAGGTCTGGAGCACGCCGAAGCAGCTGGTGACCACGGCCGCGGCGATCATGCCGAGGGCCAGCAGGGTCAGCAGTCCGGTGCGGCGTTCGGGGATCGCGGTGTCGAGGACCTCGCGCAGCAGGAACGGCGAGGCCACCGAGACCAGCGCCGAGGCGGCGACGAGCAGGCCGACCACGGCGAGGCGGCTGCGGTAGGGGTGGAAGAGCCGGAGGATGCGCCGCACCTGGGCGGGGCGTTCCGGTTCCGCGGGCGATGGGGTCCATGACGAATCGTCGCGGTGCATGGGCTCCTTCTGGTGGCAGGGTCCGGCGGCGGGGAAGGCGCCACCACCGGGGACCGGACGGTCCGGCCGACGAAGCTATCGGAGCATAGCTCATTGTTACCTAAGCTCACAATGAACACGATCCTGATAGACTTCCGATCATGCCCGAGCCCGAGACCTCCGGCCTCCTGGCGGAGCAATTGCTCCATCTGACCCGGAAGCTGCACCGCGCCCAGAAGCGCCACCTGGAGCCGCTGGGCATCACCCCCGCGCAGTCCCGGCTGCTGCGCACGGTCGCGCACACCGACGAGCCGCCGCGGATGGCGGACCTGGCACGGCGCCTGGACGTGGTGCCGCGCGCGGTGACCACGCTGGTGGACGCCCTGGAGACACACGGCTCGGTGCGCCGGATGCCGGATCCGACCAACCGGCGGGTGATCCGGGTCGAGCTCACGGACACCGGCCGGTCGACGCTGCGGGCGCTGCGCGAAGCCCGCCGGTCGGCGGCCGAGGACATCCTGGCACCGCTCAGCGCCGAGCAGCGGGAGGCCCTGGGCAGCGTGCTGGACACCCTCTCCACCGCGCATGACCGCCCGTGCTGAAGCGCCCCGTGGACAGGTCCGGTGTCCACGGGGCGCGTCGATGACGGTCGGGGGCGGGCGGTCAGCCCTTGGCGCCGGTGTGCAGCGCCAGTGCGCTCCTGGCCGGGAGGGTGGTGCGCAGCGTGCCGTCGTCGGCGACGGCCACCGTATCGTCCTCGCACTTCTCCGGTGACGCCTTGGCCACATTGCAGTAGGTGCCCGCCGGGAGCGAGGTGCGGAAGGTCTCGCTCAGCTCACCGCCACCGTTGTTGAGGGCGACGAAACCCCTGTCGCCACGGCTGAAGGCGAGGGCGCTGCCGCCGTTGTCCCACCAGTCCTTGAGCTCGGCACCGGCGACCTGGTTGCGGAAGCCGACCATGCCGGTGATGTCGGTCCTGGCGTGGGTGCAGGTCCATCCCCCGCCGCCGCCACAGCTCGCCGCACCGCCCGCGGGCGGGCCCGCGTCCTTGTCGGTCCACTCGTAGCCGGAGTACACGTTCGGCGAGCCGTAGGGCGAGGCGAGCATGAAGACGTTGGCGAGGGTGTAGGACGCGCCGTCCTTGTAGGTGAGGGTCGAGCCGTTGCGCTCGGTGTCCCAGTTGTCGACGAAGGTCCGGGCCTTGTCACCGCTCAGCTTTCCGTCGGCCACCGACTTCAACTGGGCGATGTCGCCGCCCTGGAAGGCGCTCCTGAGGTGGCTGCCGTAGCGGAACTCGTCGACGTCGCCGATCCCGGTGTACTCATCGGGCGAGACGGCCTCGCCCCCGCCGTAGATGACCTCGGAGACCCACAGACCCGGATCGGCCATCTTGCCCTTGATGGCGGCGAGGTCGTCGGCGGCCATGTGCTTGGCGGCGTCGATGCGGAACCCGTCCACGCCGAGCGAGCGGAGGTCGCCGAGGTACGTGGCGATGGCGCCGCGGACGTAGTCGCTGCCGGTGTCGAGGTCGGAGAGGCCGACGAGTTCGCAGTTCTGGACGTCACCGCGGTCGCCGTAGTCGGCGATGTCCTTGCGGCAGCGGTGGAAGTCCTGGTCCTGGTAGGTGCCCGGATAGGTGTACTTGGAGTACGACGTACCGCCGGTGCCGGTACCCGAACCCGACGACATGTGGTTGATGACCGCGTCGGCGATGACCTTCACACCCGCCTGGTGACAGGCGCCCACCATGTTCTTGAAGGCCTCCCGGTCACCGAGCCGTCCGGCGATCCGGTAGCTGACGGGCTGGTAGGAGGTCCACCACTGGCCGCCCTGGATGTGCTCGGAGGCGGGCGAGACCTCCACATAGCCGTAGCCCGCCGGGCCGAGCGAGTCCTTGCACGCCTGCGCGACCGCCTCGTACTTCCACTCGAACAGGGTGGCGGTGACCGTCTTGTCGCCCGGTGGGGTGGCCTGGGAGGGCCAGGGGGCGGCAGTGGCGATGGCGGCTGCGGTCAGCAGCCCGGCCAGCGTTCCGCCCAGCAGACGGGACCGGTGTCGCATAATGCGGCTCCTTCGGGATCCGGGCACCGGAGTGCCCACGAAGGCAGCCACGCGCCAGGCCACCGTGGGGGGAAGCGGAACTGCCGCCCCGGGGGCGGTGGTTCCGCACGGCAGCCTGCCGGTCTGGCGCTGAACACGTCAAGACATGGCGCAAAGGTTTCCAGTCACTTGCAGAAAAATCTTGCGCCGATGGGATACGGACGCCGGAGCGGACGACCGTAGTGTCGCAGCGTCAGACCAGCCGACGTCGGATCAGCACCACGTCGGACCGGCGCGGCCTCAGGCGGCCAGATGCGCGCCGTCCCCCATGACCACCACCGGATGCAGTTTCGGGTCGAGGTTCTTCAGCAGGTACTCCATACCGGACTTGGAGAGGCTGACGCAGCCCGACGTACCACTGCCGTGGTCCATGTGCAGCCAGATCGACCCGCCCTTGCGCTGCCCCTCCGGCCGGGTGGGGTCGAGCGGTGAGGCGCCCTTGACGCGGTTGTAGTCGATGGCGATGACGTAGTTGAAGTCCGTCCAGTGCGACTTGGGCCAGTAGTGAGGGGCGGCGAAGGAACCGGACGCGGTGTAGGGCAGCCGGGCGCCGGGGTCGGGCAGCACTCCGCCCGCGTCACTGAGCGTGTAGACACCCACCGGACTGCGCTTGTCACCCTCGTGGTGACTCGTCGTCCAGCCGCGCTTGCCGTTGTGCGCGGCCCAATCCCGGGTGCGCTCCCAGGACTTGCCCCGCTTGGTGTACAGCACGACGGTGGAGTCGGCCGAGTTCACCCCTTTGCCGTAGACCGCGATGACCTGACGGGCGTCGGCGGGGATCCGGGACTGGAGGCCGTCACCGACCTTCGGAATGCGGGTGGGGTCCGGCGCGGGCGCTCCGCCGCGCTGCGCCCGCCCGCCCTCGCCGCCCTTGTCGCCACCGCTGTCGCCCCCACCGCCACAGGCCGTGAGAAGCAGGAGGGCGGCGGCGGCCGCGGCCGCCGTACGGATGGACTTCGTGCCGGACATTCGCATGTCCCCCATCGTCCCATCCCGGCACGAAAGCACCGTGGGCGGAGTGGCGTGTTCCCTGCTCCTGGTGGAAAAACCAGTTGAATTCGCACCTCCCCAAGGACGAACCTGGCTCGTCCGTCCGCCAGCCCGCGCACCGCCCGAGACCTGGGACCTCATGCACATTCGCGATCTTCCGTACACCGATCCCGGCAGACCCGACGTACGGTCAGGTCCCGGGTTTCTGCTCTGGCTGGGGAGGAACCAGCTGGGCGGGCAGATCAAGGCCGCGCTGTGGGGGCTGGTGCACATGGCGGCCCTGGTGTGCTTCCCCGTGGCGATCGGTTTCGGTGTGCAGGCGGTGGTGGACCGCTCCGGTGCGCGGCTCGCGCAGGCCGGTGCGCTGATGGTGGGACTGACCGTGCTCACGGCGCTCGGGGACGCGATGCTGCACCGGGCGGCCGTCACCAACTGGATCACCGCGGCGGCACGGGTGCAGCAGCTGCTGGCCCACAAGGCCGTGGAACTGGGCTCGGCGCTGACCCGGAGAGTGGCCGCGGGCGAGGTGGTGGCGGTATCCACCGGCGACGTCGAGAAGATCGGCTGGTTCGTCGAGGCACTGTCCCGCTTCACCGCGGCCGCCGTCACCACCATCGGGGTGTGCGTGGCCCTGGTCCTCTACCAGCCGGCGCTCGGCGCGGTGGTGGCCGTCGGGGTACCCGCGCTGGCGCTTGCCGTACTGCCGTTGCTGCCGCCCGCCGCCCGGCGGGCCGAGGAGCAGCGGGACAAGGCCGGACACGCGACCGAGCTGGCTTCGGACACCGTGGCCGGGCTGCGGGTGCTGCGCGGGATCGGCGGCGAGGAACTGTTCCTCGGGCGCTACCGGCGCGCGTCGCAGGAGGTGCGGGCGGCCGCGGTGCGCAGCGCGCGGATGTGGGCGCTGATCGCCGCCGTCCAGGTGGCGCTGCCGGGTCTGCTGCTGATCGGTGTTGTCTGGTACGGCGCCGCACTGGCCCAGGACGGACGGATCGCGGTGGGTGAGCTGGTAACCGTCTACAGCGCGGTCACCTTCCTCCTCTTCCCGCTGCGCCACTTCGAGGAGATCGCCATGGCGTACTCCTTCTCCCGGCCGTCCGCGCGGCGCGCGGCGCGGGTGCTGGCCCTGTCGCGTCCGGCGCCGGGGGACGGCGACGGCGCCGAGGGAACGCCCGGCGATGCGAACGGCGCAGGCGCCGGGGACGACCCGTCGGCCCCGTCCGGCGGCGATCTGTACGACCCGGCGAGCGGCCTGCGGGCACCGGCCGGCCGGCTGACCGCCGTGGTCTGCGGTGATCCGGACGCGGCGGGACGGCTGGCGGACCGGCTGGGCGGACATCCCCCGGAGCACGGCGCGGACGCGGACGGCCCCGGTCCGGCGCCGTCCGCACTGCTGGGCGGGGTCGCCCTCGACGGGCTGCCGCTGGCCGCGGCGCGCGGCGCAGTGCTGGTGCAGGACAAGGATCCGGTGCTGCTGTCGGGGACGCTCACCGAACTGCTCGACGTACCGCGGTCGGGCCGGGTCACCGCGCGGGAGGCGCTGGACGCGGCCCAGTGCGGCGATGTGCTGGAGGCGCTGGCACAGGCGTCCCTCGACGAGGAGGGCGAGGCCGACGCGCTGCGCACACGGATCACCGAGCGCGGCCGCTCACTCTCCGGCGGCCAGCGACAGCGTCTGGCGCTGGCCCGTTCGCTGGTGACCGACCCGGAGGTGCTGGTGCTCGACGAGCCCACCTCCGCGGTGGATTCGCACACCGAGACGCGGATCGCGGAGGGGGTGCGGCGGTTGCGGGAGGGCCGGACGACGGTCGTCCTCACCTCCAGCCCCCTGCTGCTGGACCGGGCCGACCGGGTGGTCTTCGTACGCGAGGGCGAGGCGGCCGGGGCGGGCACCCATCGGGAGCTGCTGCGGGACGACCCGGAGTACCGGGCCGTCGTCATCCGTGAGCCGGAGGAGGAACCCGGCCGGCGGGCGGCGCCGCCCGCCGGGCCGGACGGCGCGAAGGAGGTGACCGGTGCCCAGCCGTTGAACGGCGGCGCGGCCCGGTCCGGTTCGCTCCCGTGGCCGGACGGCGAGGGTCCCGGGGACGTCGGGCGGATCGAGGAACAGATCGAGGAGTCGGCATGATCGGCGTGGCATCCCCCGCCTACGACCCGGCCGCACCGGAGTCGGCGACGACACTGCCGGTCGGCACACCTCCCACCGTGCGGGCCTACGTCCGCGAGCTGCTGAGCCGGCACCGCCGGGCGTTCACCGTGCTGATGGCGGTCAACGCCACCGCCGTACTCGCCTCGATGGTCGGCCCGTACCTGCTCGGCAGTCTCGTCCAGGACCTCGCGGAGGGCCGGGACGATCTGCACATCGGACGCACGATCACGCTGTTCGCGGTGGCGCTGGCGGTACAGACCGTCTTCGTGCGTATGCTGCGGCTGCGCGGCGCGGTACTGGGCGAGCAGATGCTCGCGGATCTGCGCGAGGACTTCCTCGTACGGTCGGTGGGATTGCCGCCCGGGGTGCTGGAGCGGGCCGGGACCGGTGATCTGCTCTCCCGCATCACCACCGATATCGACCGGCTGGCGAACGCCATGCGCGAGGCCGTGCCCCAGCTGGCCATCGGTGTGGTCTGGACGGGGCTGCTGCTGGGCGCGCTGACCGTGACCGCCCCGCCGCTGGGCCTGGCGGTCCTGGTCGCGCTGCCGGTGCTGGTGGTCGGCTGCCTCTGGTACTACCGCCGGGCGCCGTCCGCCTATCGCTCGGAGGCCGCCGGGTACGCCGCGGTGTCGGCCTCCCTGACCGAGACGGTGGACGCCGGGCGCACCATCGAGTCCCATCGGCTGGGCGACCGCCGGATCGCCCAGTCGGAGCTGCGCATCCGCCAGTGGACCGCGTGGGAGAGGTACACGCTCTGGCTGCGGTCGGTGCTGTTCCCCGTGATCAACGTGACCTACACACTGATCACCGGTTCGGTGCTGATGATCGGCGGCTACTGCGTGATACGGGGCTGGATGTCCATCGGGGAACTGACGACCGGGGCCCTGCTGTCGCAGATGCTGGTCGAGCCGATCGGGCTGATCCTGCGCTGGTACGACGAGCTCCAGGTGGCCCAGGTCTCGCTGGCCCGGCTGGTGGGGGTGCGGGAGATCGAGGAGGGGCCCGGTGACGACGGGGTGGCGCCCGAGGGCCGGGAGGTCCGCGCCGACGAGGTGCGCTTCGGCTACCGGACGGGCAGCGACGTCCTGCACGGGGTGTCCATGACGGTACCGCCGGGGACCCGGCTGGCGCTGGTGGGGCCCTCGGGGGCGGGCAAGTCCACACTGGGACGGCTGCTCGCGGGGATCTACGCGCCCCGGGCGGGCGAGGTGACCCTCGGTGGCGCGGAGCTGGCGCGGATGCCCGCGGAGCGGGTGCGCGAGCACGTCGCGCTGGTCAACCAGGAGCACCACGTGTTCGTGGGCTCGCTGCGGGACAACCTGCTGCTGGCCCGCACTTCCGCACAGGACGCGGAGCTGTGGGCGGCGCTGGGCGCGGTGGACGCCGACGGGTGGGCGCGAGCGCTGGAGAGCGGTCTGGCCACCGAGGTGGGCTCGGGCGGGCTGGTGCTCACCCCGGCCCAGGCGCAGCAGATCGCACTCGCCCGGCTGGTGCTCGCCGATCCGCACACCCTGGTGCTGGACGAGGCGACCTCGCTGCTGGACCCGCGAGCGGCGCGCCATCTGGAGCGCTCGCTGGGACGGGTGCTGGAGGGCCGGACGGTGGTCGCCATCGCCCACCGGCTGCACACCGCGCATGACGCCGATGTGATCGCCGTCGTCGAGGCGGGCCGTATCAGCGAACTCGGCAGCCATGACGAACTCGTCGCGGCGGACGGGGCGTACGCGGCGCTGTGGCGCTCCTGGCACCAGTGAGTCCGCCGGCGCGGACGTGTCCCGTCCGACCGCCCCGGCCCGGTGGAACCCGGGCCGGGGCGGTCGGACGCTGTACGCAAGGGGTCAGATGATGCCGAGGGCGCCCAGGCCGCCCACTCCGCCGAGCACCATGAAGACCGGCATCAGCACCTTCAACTCCACCCAGCTGCCCGCCCGGAAGCGCATCGGCTTCGGCGGACCGATCGGGTACCAGCGCTTGCGGCCGATCGGAATGGGCCACAGGATCGGGCAGCCGGAGACGGTCAGGGCGTCGCCGATGTCGTGCACCAGAGCGCCGAGGACGATCGGGAGTCCCAGCCAGAGGTATTCCTGACCGGGCGCGGTGAAGAACCAGTCGGCACCGTTGCCCGGTTTGTTCAGGATGTCCGCGAGGATCCAGGCGCTCGTCGCGCCGAGCAGCCAGACCAGCACATCGCTGGACACCCGCGCCGCCCGCCACAGCAGCCCCTCGACGGCCAGCACCATATGGACGAAGAGGATCCCGAGGACGGCCCAGCGGCCGCCGACCGCGGCGAGCACCGAGGCACCGGCACCGATCAGGACGGCCCAGACCCAGGTGTGGGTGAGGGTGCGGTGCCCGCCGGTCCGGCGGGCGTCGCCGGGCTTCCTGGTCGCCTTGTAGACCGAGTACGAGATCTTGTCGATCACTTCGCACAGGCCCCGGGAGATCGGCCCGAAGGCCCGGGATATCGTCGCCGCCTTGTGGTCGAGGTCGGGGGCGAGCGCTGCTCCGGCGCAGATCAGCGCTCCGACGACCAGCACCGGCCAGGGCATCTCGTGGCCGGCCGCCGCGGCCGCCGCCCCCACCCCCAGCCAGGCCGCCGCTCCGGACAGCGAATGCGCCGGTCCCATCATGGTCGTACCCCGCCCCTGTTCATGCCCGCGCCCAGGCGGGAGTTGGTTGTCTCGGCCCGCCACACCCTAGCGGCGGACGATCTTCGTGCGCACGGCCGGTTCCCGTCCCGCGGGGGAAAGCAGGCAGTATAGGGACGTGACTCTTATCGATCAGCTGCCGAGCGACGCCGACCCCGACGCCCTTTTCGAGGCTTTCTCGTCCTGGGTCGAGGAGCGGGGCATCTCTCTCTACCCCGCCCAGGAGGAAGCGCTGATCGAGGTGGTGTCGGGTGCGAACGTCATCCTGTCCACCCCGACCGGTTCGGGGAAGAGCCTGGTGGCGGCGGGCGCCCACTTCGCGGCCCTCGCCCGTGACCAGGTCACCTTCTACACCGCGCCGATCAAGGCTCTGGTCTCGGAGAAGTTCTTCGAGCTGTGCAAGCTGTTCGGCACCGAGAACGTCGGCATGCTGACCGGTGACGCGTCGGTCAACGCGGACGCGCCGGTCATCTGCTGTACGGCCGAGGTGCTGGCGTCCATCGCCCTGCGGGACGGCAAGGACGCCGATATCGGCCAGGTGGTGATGGACGAGTTCCACTTCTATGCGGAGCCGGACCGGGGCTGGGCCTGGCAGATCCCGCTGCTGGAGCTGCCGCAGGCGCAGTTCATCCTGATGTCCGCGACGCTCGGCGATGTGAACCGGTTCGAGGAGGACCTGGTCCGACGCACCGGACGCCCCACCGCGGTGGTCCGGTCGGCGACGCGGCCGGTGCCGCTCAGCTACGAGTACCGCACGACACCGCTCACCGAGACGCTGACCGAACTGCTGGAGACCCGGCAGGCGCCGGTCTACATCGTGCACTTCACGCAGGCCGCCGCCGTGGAGCGGGCGCAGGCACTGATGAGCATCAATATGTGCACCCGCGAGGAGAAGGACGAGATCGCCTCGCTGATCGGCAACTTCCGGTTCACCACCAAGTTCGGCCGGAAGCTCTCCCGTTATGTCCGGCACGGGATCGGGGTGCATCACGCGGGGATGCTGCCCAAGTACCGGCGGCTGGTGGAGAAGCTGGCGCAGGCCGGACTGCTGAAGGTCATCTGCGGTACGGACACCCTCGGAGTGGGCGTCAACGTGCCGATCCGGACGGTGCTGTTCACCGCGCTGACGAAGTACGACGGGCAGCGGGTGCGGACACTGCGGGCACGGGAGTTCCACCAGATCGCGGGCCGTGCCGGACGGGCCGGTTTCGACACCGCGGGGTTCGTGGTGGCACAGGCGCCCGAGCATGTCGTGGAGAACGAGAAGGCGCTCGCGAAGGCCGGGGACGATCCGAAGAAGCGCCGCAAGGTGGTCCGCAAGAAGGCGCCGGAGGGCTTCGTCAACTGGGGGCAGAACACCTTCGAGAAGCTGATCGCCTCCGACCCCGAGCCGCTCACCTCGCGCTTCCGCGTCACCCACGCGATGCTGCTGTCGATCATCGCGCGCCCGGGCGACGCCTTCGCGGGCATGCGCCGGCTGCTGGAGGACAACCACGAGCCGCGCAAGAACCAGCTGCGGCACATCCGCCGGGCCATCGCCATCTACCGCTCCCTCCTGGACGGCGGTGTGGTCGAGCGGCTCGACGCACCGGATGCCGAGGGCCGTATCGTCCGGCTGACGGTGGATCTGCAGCAGGACTTCGCGCTCAACCAGCCGCTGTCCACCTTCGCGCTCGCCGCGTTCGAGCTGCTGGACCCCGAATCGCCGTCCTACGCACTGGACATGGTCTCGGTCGTGGAATCGACGCTCGACGACCCGCGGCAGATCCTGGCCGCCCAGCAGAACAAGGCGCGCGGCGAGGCGGTGTCCGCGATGAAGGCGGACGGGGTGGAGTACGAGGAGCGCATGGAGCGCCTCCAGGACGTCTCCTACCCCAAGCCGATGGAGGAGCTGCTGTCCCACGCCTACGGCCTCTACCGCAAGAGCCATCCGTGGGTCGGGGACCATCCGCTGTCGCCCAAGTCGGTGATCCGCGACATGTACGAACGGGCGATGACCTTCACCGAGTTCACCTCGTTCTACGACCTCGCCCGGACCGAGGGCATCGTGCTGCGCTACCTGGCCAGCGCCTACAAGGCGCTGGACCACACGGTGCCCGACGATCTGAAGTCGGACGACTTCGAGGACATCATCGCCTGGCTCGGTGAGATGGTGCGTCAGGTCGACTCCAGCCTCCTCGACGAGTGGGAGCAGCTGGCCAATCCGGAGGAGGAGTCCGCGGAAGAGGCGCAGGAGCGCGCCGACCAGGTCCGCCCGGTCACCGCGAACGCCCGTGCCTTCCGGGTCCTGGTGCGCAATGCCCTGTTCCGCCGGGTGGAGCTGGCCGCACTCGACCATGTCGGCGAACTCGGCGAGATGGACGCCGAGGCCGGCTGGGACGAGGACGCCTGGGCGGAGGCGATGGACAAGTACTGGGAGGAGTACGAGGACCTGGGCACCGGACCGCAGGCCCGCGGGCCGAAGCTGCTGCGGATCGAGGAGCACCCCGAGGACGGGCTGTGGCGGGTGCGGCAGACCTTCGACGACCCCAAGGGCGACCACGACTGGGGTATCTCGGCGGAGGTCGATCTGACCGCCTCCGACGAGGAGGGCCGCGCCGTGGTCCGGATCACCGACGTGGGTCCGCTGTCGGGGTAGCCTCCTGAGCCCCGTCCCCGCCGCGAGCCGCCTCGCGGGCACCCACAGCGAAGGAACGCCGCTGATGACCAATCCCGCCGAACGCCTGGTGGATCTGCTCGATCTGGAGCGGATCGAGGAGAACATCTTCCGCGGTCCGAGCCCCGACGAGTCGCTCCAGCGGGTCTTCGGCGGCCAGGTGGCCGGGCAGGCGCTGGTGGCAGCCGGGCGGACCACCGACGGACAGCGCCCGGTGCACTCGCTGCACGCGTACTTCCTGCGGCCGGGGCGGCCGGGCGTGCCCATCGTGTACCAGGTGGAGCGCGTCCGGGACGGACGCTCCTTCACCACGCGCCGGGTCGTCGCCGTCCAGCAGGGTCGGACGATCTTCAATCTGACGGCCTCCTTCCACCTTCCGGAGCCGGGCATCGAGCAGCAGCTGCCGATGCCGGAGGTACCCGAGCCGGAGAGCCTGCCGAAACTCCCCGACGAGATCCGCGCCCATCTGGGGACCCTCCCCGAGGCGCTCGCGCGGATGGAGCGCCGTCAGCCCTTCGACATCCGCTACGTGGAGCGGCTGCGCTGGACGGACGACGAGCTCAAGGGCGCGGAGCCGCGCAGCGCCGTCTGGATGCGGGCGGTCGGACCGCTCGGGGACGATCCGCTGGTGCACACCTGTGCGCTCACCTACGCGAGCGACATGATGCTGCTGGACGCGGTGCGGGTGCCGGTCGAGCCGCTGTGGGGCCGCCGGGGCTTCGACATGGCATCGCTGGACCACGCCATGTGGTTCCACCGGCCGTTCCGCACCGATGAATGGTTCCTCTACGACCAGGAGTCTCCCGTGGCCACCGGCGGCCGCGGGCTGGCGCGCGGCCGGATCTACAACCGTCAGGGACAGCTGCTGGTCTCGGTGGTGCAAGAGGGGCTCTTCCGGCCGCTGACTCCCCCCGCGGAGAAGGGCTGACGCCGACGGCACGGATCGTGCGAGGCTCCCGGCCCTGGTTCAGCACCTGCCGAACAGCCTGCGCCACAGCCCCCGCGGCCGGTCCGCGGAGCGGTGGCGGCCGGCGCTTCGCGGGGTCTCCTCCGGACACGGTACGGAGCGATCCGCGCGGGCGACCCGTAAGGCCTCGGTGAGCGCTGCCCGGTAGCGCCGGATCTCCCGTGGGTCATCCGCCGTCACCGTCCTGTCGATGACTTCGCGCAGCGGTCCGCCGTCGGGCCGGATCCGGATCAGGGCCGGGCGCAGCTCCCGCAGCCGACCCCGCTCATGGGGGTCGTCGACGACGGAGGCCAGGTCGTCCGGGCCCAGGGCCGCGGCGAGAACCGCGGCGCGGGCCCAGGGCTCCTCGGTCCGGGCGAGCAGCTGCTCGATCCGGCGGCCGCGCCAGGTCTCGGCGCGCCGGTCCTCCCCCGCGGCCAGCGCCGCGCTCAGCCCCGGCGGGGTGCGGCCGGACAGCAACTCCGGCTGGCGCGCGGCCAACTCGGTGAGGTCGACGGCGCGATAGAGCCATACCACGGCCCGATAGCGGTTCACATAGAAGCGGACCGGGGCGAAGAAGCCGCCGCGGGCGAGCCGGGTGAGCCGCCCCGGGCTGATGCCCAGCAGCTCTGCCCCGTCCGCCGTGCCGACCACCCGCAGCCGGGCGGCCAGCGTCTCCGGAAAGCCCTCGGCGGTGGTCAGTCGCGTCAGCTCGGCTTGCTCCATCCGCGGGCCCGCCACGGTCCTGACGGTGCGCACCTCGCCCAGTTGCACGGCGAGCTCGAACTCCCGCACCCTGAGCCCCAGGGCGCGGGCCGCCGCGCCGAACGCGAGCCCCTCACCGTCTCCGCACGAACCCGAGTCCTCGGCCGAGCCGGGCTCCGGCCCTGCCGGCCCCGGCCCCAGCGGACCCTGGCGCTCCTTCAGCTCCGGGTACATCTGCACGGTCATGGCGATGTCCTCCCCCGCGACGCATCAATCACTGACAGTGACGACGATAGCCGCGTGACACGACGCCGTGTCAGGCCTGTGGATAACTCCCACGGAGCGCAGGTCGGAGAGGAGTGAGCACCGCCGAAGAGCCCGCTGCCCGGCGTGGTCCGGCCGGGCCCGGCTCGGATCAGCGGGGCGCGCCGCTCTCCTGTCTCACCTCGACGCCGAGATGCTCCCCCACCCGGTTGACGAGCAGCGTCATCTCATAGGCGACCTGGCCCACATCGGCCTCCGGCCCGGTGAGCACGCACAGGCAGCTGCCGTCACCGGCCGCCGTGACGAAGAGGACGCCCTCGTCGAACTCGACCATCGTCTGCCGCACCCGTCCGGTCTTGAAGTGCAGACCGGAGCCCTTGGCGAGACTGTGCAGCCCGGAGGCGACAGCCGCCAGATGCTCGGCGTCCTGGCGCTCGAGCGTGGAACTCGCCGCCGTCACCAGCCCGTCGTTCGACAGCACCAGCGCGTGCTGTATCTCCGCGATGCGCTCGGTCAGGTCGTCCAGTAACCAGTCGAGGCCCTTGTGGAGTGCCATGTCGTTTTCCTCCCCGATTTCCCAGAGCTGCGTGCCAGCCTTTCTCACTGCCGCCGTCTGGGCAACCCGCCCTGTCCGTCATCACGGGGATGTGGGCTGTTTGACGCAGGATGGAGACATGGCACAGAAAATGACCAAGGATCAGTGGCAGAAGTTCGTCTCCGAGGGCACCCGCACCGGGAAACTTTCGACCGTACGGGCCGACGGAAGCCCGCACATCGCACCCGTCTGGTTCCTGCTCGACGGCGACGATCTCGTCTTCAACACGGGCCAGGGCACGGTCAAGGGACGCAATCTGGCCCGGGACGGCCGGGTCGGTCTCTGCGTGGACGACGACCGGCCGCCGTTCTCGTTCGTCACCGTACAAGGCCGCGCCGAGCTCATCGACGACCTCGCGCAGGTCCGCGAGTGGGCGACCCGGATCGCCGCGCGGTACATGGGCGAGGACCGCGCCGAGGAGTTCGGGGCGCGCAACGGTGTGCCGGGCGAGTTGCTGGTCAGGGTGCGCGTCGAGAAGGTCATCGGCATGGCCGACCTCGCCGACTAGTCAGCGACTGACGACATTCGACCGAAATCCTTCGCTTCGTGGCGGACTGTTGCCCACTCAGCGCCAGAGGGAGCCAAGGACAGCCCGGGGCCGCCAAAGCCCCGGACTGCAGGACAGGGCCTAGGGGCGCATCAGGACCTTGATCGCCCCGTCCTCCTTGTGCTGGAACAGCTCGTAGGCGCGGGGAGCCTCGTCCAGGGGCATGCGGTGCGTGGCGAACCCGTCGACGTCCAGCGGGTCCTCGTCCGTCAGCAGCGGCAGGATGTGGTCGACCCAGCGCCGCACGTTCGCCTGGCCCATCCGCAGCTGGATCTGCTTGTCGAACATCGTCATCAGCGGCAGCAGATCGGCGTTCCCGCCGTACACCCCGCTGAGGGAGATGGTGCCGCCGCGCCGTACCAGCGCGACGCCGAGGCGCAGCGCCGCCAGCCGGTCGACCCCGGCCTTCGCCGTGAGCCGGGCGGCCCAGTCCCGCGGGAGGAACCCCACGGCCCGCTGGGCCGTCCGGCCGAGCGGACTGCCGTGGGCCTCGGTGCCCACCGCGTCGATGACCGCGTCCGGTCCACGGCCGTCGGTGAGGGACACGATCGCCTCGACGAGGTCCTCCTGACGGCTGAAGTCATGGAGGTCGAACACCTCCACGCCGTCGGCCCGCGACCGCCGCAGCCGCTCGGGCACCAGGTCCACCCCGATGACCCGCCCGGCCCCCTGCACGGTCGCGATCCGGCAGGCCATCCCGCCGATGGGGCCGAGGCCGAGGACCGCCACCGTGCCGTCCTGCGGGACGGCCGCGTACTCCACCGCCTGCCACGCCGTGGGGAGGACGTCGGAGAGGTACAGGAAGCGGTCGTCCGGCGGGCCCTCCGGCACCTTGATCGGTCCGTACTGCGCCTGGGGCACCCGCAGATACTCCGCCTGGCCGCCCGGTACCGAGCCGTAGAGCTTGCTGTAGCCGAAGATCTCCGCTCCCATGCCCTGCTCGACGACCTGGGTGGTCTCACACTGCGACGGCAGACCGGAATGGCACATCCAGCAGTTGCCGCAGGCGATCTGGAAGGGCACCACGACGCGGTCACCGGGGCTGAGGTTCGTCACCTCGGGACCGGTCTCCTCCACGATGCCCATGGGTTCGTGGCCGAGGATGTCGCCCGGGGTCATGAAGGGCGTCAGCACTTCGTAGAGGTGGAGGTCGGACCCGCAGAGCCCGGTCGTGGTGATCCGGACGATCGCGTCCGTGGGCTCCTTGATGATCGGGTCGGGGACCGTCTCCACGCTCACCTCACGCCGGCCCTGCCACGTCACCGCTCGCATCGCCGTGTCCCTTCGCCGTGGTCTTCGGCAGACCCGGCCGAGTACCCCGCAAAGGACGTCCGAAGCGGCGCCGGGGCCGCGATCCGCGCCCACCGGCCGGTCGGGCCATCATCCGCTCCGCGAGCCGGGCGGTCACGGCGGCGACGGCGGCCGGGCCGGCTCCGGCCGTGCCCAGAACGGCCAGACACCCGCCGTCGCCGAGTGCCGCGACGCCGAGGCGGCCCGCTTCCGTCTCGATCACGGTCGGCCGGGTCCGGCCGCCACGGGCCCGGCGCCCCGCGCTCCTGGCGAGACCGTGGAAGCCGGAGGCCAGGACGGCCAGCTGCTCCGCCTCCGGGCGGGAGAGTCCCCGGGACGCGCTCACCGTGCTCCCGTCACCGGAGAGGATCACGGCATGGCGTACGGCGCAGCCCTGTCGTCTCAGCTCGTCCAGGATCCGGTCGAGGTCGATCAGGGAGCGGGCATCGGCGCCATGGTGCTTGGTCATCAGCGGTCTCCCTCGGTCGGCGCCCACCGCATCGGGCAGCGCTCCGGCTGTGCCCCGGGCCACGTGTCCCCCTTGGGCCAGGGACGCTAGACCCGGTCAGGGCGCACTACGGGGTCCACTTACGGAAGCTGCCGGAGATTGACAGGGACAGATGCCATAGCGATCGATCTATGCCCACATGTGTATGTAGATGAAGGTTCAGCCCCGGCACCACATCACGGGGAGTGATGACTCCCGGAGTGATCCGTCATGGGTGATCCGTCATGGGTGATCCGCCGGATACGGTCATGCTCACGGTGATCCGCGAGAGCGAGGAGCGTCATGCCCGAGGACGAGCACCAGCAGCACCGTCACGGCCCCGGCACGGGCGGCGCGGCCGAGGTGCGCGCGTTCTTCACACCCCGGGCCGCCGACTGGGACAGCCGATTCCCCGATGACGGACCCGCCTACGCGGCCGCCGTCGCCGAGCTCGGACTGCGCGCCGGGGACGCGGTGCTCGACGCGGGCTGCGGCACCGGCCGGGCGCTGCCCGCCCTGCGCGCCGCCGTCGGCCCGCGGGGCACCGTCCTGGGGGTCGATCTCACCCCCGCCATGCTGGCGGCGGCCGTGCGCGAGGCGAGGGACGAGGCTGCCACGCTCGTCCTCGGCGATGTCACCCGGCTGCCCCTGCGCGACGGCTGTCTCGACGCGGTGTTCGCGGCCGGGCTGATCTCACACCTCGGCGAACCCGGCCCCGGGCTGCGCGCCCTGGCGCGGGTGGTCCGCCCCGGTGGCCGTCTCGCCCTGTTCCACCCCATCGGCCGGGCCGCGCTGGCTGCCCGGCACGGCCGTCGGCTGACCCCCGACGACCTGCGGGCGGAGCCCAATCTGCGGCCGCTGCTGGCCCGCTCCGGCTGGCGTCTGGAGTCGTACACCGATGAGGACACCCGTTTCCTGGCCCTGTCGACGCGTCAGGACTGAGACGTCGTCGGGGCTGAACGCCCCCGGACCCGGGCCGCGGACCGGGTCCAGGTCCGCGGCCGCCTCACCGCCGCGCGGCGAGCGCCTCGATGAAGCCGGGAGCGTTGTCGAACATGACGTTGTGCCCGGCACCGGGCACGGTCCGCACCTCCACTCCGGCCGCCGTCAGCTCATCGCACGCGTCCGGCGCGTCCCCGAGCTCACCGGCCAGACAGGTGCGCGGCAGGTCCAGGCCCAGGAGCATCCGGCGCACGGTCGGCCGGGTACCGCGGACCAGTCCGACCGCGCTGCGGTGCAGCGCGGTCGGATCCGCGAGCCGCATGGTCGCCCGCCACACCGGGCCCACCCGCTCGAGCGTCTCCGCGAAACCGCCGCCGCGCACGAACTCCTCCTCCGTATACGAGGCGATCCGGCTGCTGCCCGCCGTCCGGGGCGGATCCGGGTCGAGGTTCGCCTCGGTGAGCACCAGACGGGACACCAGGCCGGGGTGGCGCGCCGCGAGTACGACGGCGACCGCCCCGCCCATGCTGTGGCCGACCAGTTCCGCGCCCCGCACCCCTGCCGCGTCGAGTGCCGAGGCGAGCGCGGTGGCGTGATCGTCCAGGGTGTAGCCGAAGTCCGCCGGGCGGTCGCTGATCCCGTGGCCGGGCAGGTCGACGAAGAGCGACCGGCGTCCGGCGAGAGCCGGGGCGGCGGCGATATGCGCGTGATAGACGGCCGAGGACGCGCCGAGCCCGTGGACGTAGACCCGGGGCGCGCCGCCGTCCCCGTCCCCCGGTGTCCCGGTCCACCGGATGTGCGCCCCTGCCGGACCGAACGGCGCGTGCCACATGGTCATCCCCTCCCGTACGCCCCACCTACGACGATCAACGCAGACAATACATCGGTCTCGATGTATTGCGATAACGATGTACAGCGGTGATGGGGAAAAATGCGAGCATGCTCGAACTCGCCATCCTGGGATTTCTCCATGACGCCCCACTGCACGGCTATGAGCTGCGCAAACGCATCGCCGCACTGACCGGGCACATCAAGCCCGTAGCCGAGAGCACGCTGTATCCGGCGATCAAACGGCTGGAGAGGGCCGGGCTGCTGGCCCGCGAAGCACGGCCGGGCGCGGGCGCGGCGCCCCGGCATGTCCTCACGCTCACCGACCAGGGACGTGCCGAGCTGCGGCGCCGTCTCATGGATCCGGCGGAGGCCGACATCACCGATGAGAACCGCTGGTTCACGCTGCTCGCGTTCCTCGGGCACCTGGCGGATCCGGCGGCGCAGGCGGCGGTGCTGGAGCGGCGGCTCGCCTTCCTGAACCGCCCGTCCAGCTTCTTCTACGAGGACGGCCGGCCGTTGCGCGCCGAGGAGATCGCGGACCCGTTCCGGCGCGGGATCCTCACCATCGCCCGGGCCACCAGCCGGGCCGAACTGTCCTGGCTTCGGAGCACGCTGGGGGCGCTGCGCGCCGCTTCGGACGACTGACCTGGTCGCAGC
Source organism: Streptomyces sp. NPDC045899 (assembly GCF_056431485.1). Taxonomy (NCBI): domain Bacteria; kingdom Bacillati; phylum Actinomycetota; class Actinomycetes; order Kitasatosporales; family Streptomycetaceae; genus Streptomyces; species Streptomyces sp. NPDC045899. The sequence continues at coordinate 112,945 of NZ_JBWKKP010000014.1, read as the reverse complement.
CATCTCGACGCCGTGGCTACCGGCTGGTTAGGGTGCGCCGACGACGGATCGCGCATCGGATCCGGGACCGCAAGAGGAGGCTGCCGTGCCCGCCACGGAGGAGTCAGGCGACGACGCGCTGTACGTGCTGACCGCGGTGCTGCTGACACCCGCTCAATTCCCGAGCGTGCTCGGCGACGACTACCCCGAGGCATGCGCCGCCCTCGGCCTCACGCCCTACACGGCCGGATACGGGCTGGTGCTGGGCCAGGACGGCCACGGCGCGCGCTGGACCGTGGTCACCGACGACGTCTCGCTCGTGGCCATCGCCATCGCCACGTGGGACTGCGGTATGGAGTACGACCTGTCCCTCAACGACCGCGCCGTGGTCGCCTCCCTGCCCGGCTGGCCGCTCGCGGTGGCCGTGGCGGCCCCCGGGGTTCCCGCACCGCACGACCCCGAGCCCGATCCCGCGCTCGGGGACCCCGTCCGTCCGCCGCTCACGCCCCCGGACGCCGAGCGGTGGGGTCCTGCGCAGCGACGGCTCGGCGCGGACGAGATCGCCCTCCAGTGGGCGATCTGGCGCGAACAGGTGGACAGCGACGTCACCTTCGTCGCCCCCGGCGAGAAGCCCCACGGAGGGGTGCGACGGGTACTCGACGAGGTGCGCGGCTATCTGGACACGCCCCCGCCGCTCGGCCGGGTGCGCTCCGCTTTCGCCGCCGGTGACGCCCGGACCCTCCGGGCCGACGGTCCGGGCTGGAGCATGGTCGCGCGCACCGACGACATCGCGTTCGTACTGCTCGACGACGAACCGGGTGAGGTGCTTCCGGTGGGCCGCGGCCCCGAACTCCCGGGACTGCTGACAGCGCTGGACGAACTGGCCGTACGCCCCCAGTGAGTGCCGTACGCCCCCGGTCAGGCCCGGGGGCGCGCAGCGGGCACACCGTGGTCCGTCCCGGAGTGCCCCGGTCCGGGGCGCTCCGGGACGGACGGGTCACCGGCGGGCCCGGGCGTCGATGAGCAGGGCCTGTTCGGCCGTGTCCGGGTCGTCGTACCGGCGCAGCGCCTCGAGTTCGGCCCGCCACACCTCCGCCCAGCCACTGTGCGGTCCGATCACGCTCACCAGCATGAGGGCGGTGAGTCCGGCCGCGGCGCCGCCGCGCTCGCGCAGCGCGCGGACGACTCCGAGGGTCGCCTCCCGCACCACGGCGTCTTCGTGGCTCAGATAGGCCTCACGGCCCGTCAGCCGGTCGGGACGTTCCTCGACCAGCGCCAGATAGCGTTCCCAGCGCGCGAACGCACCGTCGCCGCGGCGCAGGGCGGCGGAGGCCGCGATGTACGCGGCTCCGGTCGCCTCGCGCCGCAGCCCCGCGGCGAGCAGCCCGTCCACCACGGTGTCCGCCGCGGCGATATCAGTTCCCCACCACCGGCCGAGCCGCTCGAGGACGGCGGACGCGCAACCGGTGAGACGCCGGAGCGCTTCGGCGCGCCGGTCTTCTCCGGGCGGAGCCCCGCCCCCGCCGTCACCGGTGCGGGCGCGATCGAGGAGCGTGTCGACGACGCGGCGCAAGGCGACGGCCGCGGCCTGGGAGCGGACCGCGGCGAGCCCCGCCGCGGCGGCCCGCCAGACCCTCGCGGGACGACCGGGGTCGAGGACCGCGTCGGCGAGCGCCGCCTCCGCCTCGCCGGATGTCCCCATCGCCGTCCATCCGGGAAGCGCTTCGCAGGCGGCCTCGGCGGTCGCGTCCTCCGCGTCGCGGGCGAGCGCGGCGAGCCAGGACGCGTACGCGGCGTGGTCCCGCACCACGGCCCTTCCCGAGTGCGCGAGGACGGTCACGTCGCGGACGGCGGGCTCGTGTGCCCGGCTCGTCAGCCGGTCGGCGACACCGGGTTCGCCGATACGGACGAGCAGGCCGCGGGCGAGGACGGCCCGGACGTCGTGGTGCTGCCCGGGTTCGTCCCAGGAGGCGAGCAGGGCGGCGAACGCGGTCTCACCGGGCAGTTCCGCGAGTGCGCGGGCGGCCTCCTTGCGACTGCCGACCGGCGCGTCCGTCGCACGGGCGACGGGCTCGAGGGCGGCGACGGCCGCGCGGTCGGGCACGGAGGCCAGCACCTGGCGCATCGCACCCATGGCGGCCCGGCCGCGGGCGCCACCGGCGCCCGCGTGGTGGAGCAATAGGGACAGGACGGGACCGGGGAAGCCGTCGGTCTCCGGAGGACGCGCACCGGTACCGGCGGTCATGCGCCGGTCGCCGGCGTAGGGCCAGTGCTCATCCGGAGCGCACCCGGCCGGGGCGGCGCCCTCCTCCGGGGTGCAGTGGCCCCATGCCATGAGGGCGGCGGACGCGACGGGGAGCGGGGCACGGTCCACGAGCTCCCGCAACAGGCCGCCGTCGCGCAGCAGGCCCGCAGCGTCCGCCCGTTCGCGCAGGTCCACCTCCTCATCGGCGGCCACCGCGGCGAGATGCGCGGTCAGCAGGCGGCGGGTGCCGGGCAGCCACCGTCCGGTCACCGGCCACGGCAGCCTCGGCACCCATCCGCGCACACCGCGCGGGGCGAGGCGTCCGGTCAGACCGTGCGGGGCGGCGCGCAGAACGTCCTCGAGCAGATCGGTGCGGCGGGTGGCGAGGGTGTGCAGCACCCGCTCCACCAGGACGAAGGACGGATCGTCGGTCACCAGCCGCGCACAGCGCTCCTCCCGGGTGGCAAGGTCCGCCGTCCACACCGCGGCGGCACGGCCCGCGAGGGCCGGGTCCTCGTCCTCCAGGGCGGTACGGCCCATCAGGGCGTCGAGGGCGGGCAGTCCGGCCAGATGCGCGACGAGGAGTTCGGCGAGCGGAACGAGCCGGGAGACGGAGGTGTGGCGCGCCCCGCCGCGGGCCTCTCCGCCCGCCTCTCCGTGCGTCGTCGCACTGGAGCCCGGTTCCCGGAAGCCGTCCGGGACGGTGACGGCGGCCCAGACGGCCGCGGCCGCGCGGCGGCCGAGCCGCAATGGCGCGACCGGGCCGGTTCGCCGTGGATCGGCGAGGACCCGGCACAGCAGCTCCGCCGTGTACGCGGCCCGTTCGGTGTCACCGCGCGCGGCCGCGCTCTCCGCGGTCCGGCGCAGCCAGCGTTCGGCGGCGGCGAGGGTGTCGGCCCGGGAGTCCCGGGAGTGGACGGTGGCCAGCGTCGCCTCGCGCAGGGCGGTCAGCGGTACGGCGGCCAGCAGCCGGGGCGCGGCCACCGCCACGTGTTTCAGGACGGCACGGCGCACCACCTCCTGGTCGTGCCAGGCCCGTTCACAGGCGGCCACCGCCCGTGCGAACTCCTCGGGCGCGCCGTTCAGTTCGGCGCAGGCGAGCAGGGCGCACCAGGCGTGCTCGCGTTCGTGGTGGCGGTGGCTCTCCACCGCTCGGAGCAGTACGGGTTCGGCCTCGGCGAACGGCATCACGACCGCGAGCTGATTGCGTGTCTCGGGTGAGGGGTGGTCCCGGTCGAACGCCTCGCGTACGAGATCGGCGCGGTCCGCCGGATCGAGTGCCGCGAGCGCGTCGTACCCCGTCCGCCTGCCGGGGCCGCGCGCGGGCATCCCGCGCTCGACGACGCGCCGCCGCTCGGCGGGCGGTAGCAGGGCGAGCAGTGGATCGGGGCGTACGTCGAACCGCCAGGGGTCGGACCTGCGCGCCGCGGCCACGCTCTCCTCGGCCAGCGCGGCGCGTTCCCCGGGGGTGAGGGCGCGGAGGGCGCGCAGCGCCGAGCGCGACAGCGGTCGTGCACCGGTGCTCAGCCGGGGACGGTTCGCCCAGCGGCCCCTGCCGTTCCCGATCCGCGGGACGCCGCCGCCCGGTTCCTCGCCTGCGGCCGTCCGATCGAGGATCGCGAGGACCTCGCGCGGTGCGCGCAGCAGGGACACCACGGCCCGCTCGCCGAGGAGCGCCGGGGCGCGGGCGAACAGGTCGAGTCCCGCCCCGATGTCGCGTTCGGCGATGGCGGTGGCGAGCAGTTCGTAGCGGGTGGCGAGGCGCCGCCGTCCATGGGGGTCCTGTGCCGCGCAGTCGGCGGCGAGCCGGGCGGCGACGGCGGCCGGAGCGGTCCGCGCGAGGGTGCGCAGGACACCGGGGGGCGGGTCGAGGCGGGGCAGCCAGTCGGCGACCGTCGCGGGTGTGCAGGCGGGCAGCAGCCGCGCGGCGTCGTCAGGGCCGTGGGTGGCGTGCACCTGCGGCAGCAACCGGTCGGCGAGCGCGCGACGGCGTCCCACGCGCAGCACACGGTAGGTCTCGTGCCGTACGGCGCGGATATCGCTCAGGGCGAGTGCGGACAGGGGTTCATCGGGCACCGGGAGCCGGATCGCGGCGGACAGGGCGCGGCGGCGCAGCACGGGGTCCGTGAGGGCGGCGGCGACGGCGTCCAGATCGCGGCGGACGGTGGCCAGGAAGAGCGCGGTGTGCCGGTCACCGGCCTCCGTGGAGGCGTCGAGGGCGTCGCGCAGAGCGGTGTAGGCGTCCGGTGAGAGGCTGCGGGCGTACGCCGCGAGCGCGCTCATCCGGGCGGGGAAGGGCAACGGGTCGAAGTGGGCCCGGAGCCGGGCGGGAGTGGGCGACTGAGGTGTTCCGTATGAGGCCATGGCGATCACCGAGAGATCGCGAGGCCGTCCTTTCCATGCGTCATGTCGGCCATCGTGGACGGCAAGAGGGCCCTCGCGCAAGGGATTTGTTCGGCGGCCCGAGGGGGCATGATTAGGCGGCCCGACGGGGCGTGAGGGGCGGACCACCACGGCCGGCGAAGGGGCGGAGGTGACGGGCGGGATTCCGATGCCGCCTGTCGATCACGCCACCTCCGGAGCCGATCGCGGAGTCCCCGCGGCCATCACGACGGCGGACGGGAGACCGCCACTGTTCCGTGGAGCGTCAGCGGACCTCCGTGGGAGGGTGCGGTATGCCCGAACACCTTCGGTTCTTCTTCGAGGCCGGTGTCCCTGACACCCCGCTGTGGCCCCTCGCCATGGACAGCCCCTACGGCTTTCCCACGGATCTGGACCGTCTGCCGATCACCGAGGGCACACGAACCGAACTGGGCCGGCTGTGCGCGTGGTACCAGTCGTCGCTCGACTGGGACTATCCGCCGGATCCGTCCCCCTGGTCCGACGAGGAGTGGCAGGCGTTCCGGGAACGCGCGCACGCCGCGCCGGCGGCACTGCGCAGTGAACTGGGCGATGGCTGGACGGTCGCGGACGAGAGCCGACTGTGATCGCCGGCGCCCGGGAGGGGTGCATCCCCCGCCCGTGACCCGGCCGGTACGGCGAGGCGGGTGCGCGCTGTCGTACCGGCCGCGGCCATCCCTCTCCCCCGGCTGGCCGGGTCCCGCATGGGGCTCCGGGCGGCTCGCGACCGGTGCTGCACGGTCACTCCCAGGTGCGTGCCGCCGCGGATCCCGGGCCCGGCCAGCGGTCCTGAGCGGCCGGGGTCAGCGGCCGAGCTCCTTGCGGGAGACCCGGCGCAGCCTGCGGCGCTGCGAGGGGTCCAGCAGCAGATAGGCCGCCGCGGGCACGCCGACGAGCACCAGCAGCGCCGCCCAGAAGGGCAGCAGCCACATCAGGATCACACCTACCGCCACACCTCCGACGGCGACCTTCGCGCGCGTGGACATCTCACCCGCCTCCTCATCACGGCCCCGGCCGAGTTCCTCACGGCCCTGAGCCGCGTTCACCCTTCACAACGCACACCGGCGGCCTCCGGTTCCTCATTCCTCCCGCGCGTCCTGTACCCTCGACCGCCCCACGCCCAGTAGTCAAATTTGAGGAGCAAATCAGCGCTGTGACACCACCCCGCGCGGCGACGTCCTCCGAGATCGCCGAACTCTGCCGCTCCACCACGGTCTTCCTGCCCGCCGACCCGGCACGCACCGGACGGGTCGCGTTCTGGTCCCCGGACGGCCCGCCCCCGTCCGGGCCCGGCTCCGTCGAGGAACTGACCGTCGTCGCCCCCGTGGTCCCGGACGGCCCCCGGGCCGACGGTGACCGGGACGTCCACGCCACCGACGACCGGGACGTCCGCCCCGACGGTGTCCGCACGCGTACCGTCCCCGCGCTCGTCCTCCCCCTGAGCACCGCGCTGCCGGTGCTCACTCGCGCCCGCGCGCGGGCGGCCGCGCGCACCGGGGACGGCACCGATCCCACGGCGGCCTTCTGGGGTGCCGCCGCCGTGCTCGCCCTCCAACTCGCCGCGCGTGGGCGGCTGCTGCCCGGTCTCACCGCCGCCGATCACGACGCCTGGCGTGTCGGCCCGCTGACACCCGAGGACCTGGAGCGGCTCAGGGAGCTGGCCGCCGCCATGCCACCCGCGGCGCACGCCCTGCCGCTGCCCGGCACCGACCCGGTGCTGCTGCCCGAACCGGAACGGCATCTGCGCGCCTTTCTCGACGCGGTGGCGGACGGGCTGCCGCGTTCCCCCGCGGCGGCCCTGGCCGCGGGCGGCCCCGCGTTCGCCGCCGCACCGCCCGTACGGCTGCCCGAACAGCGCGCCTGGGCGGCGGACGTGGCCGCCGGACACGACGCCGGGGTGCGGCTGTCGCTGCGCATCGAGGTGCTGCGCGGCGACCTCCTGCCCGCTGACGACGACGCCCACGCCGCCGGACCGGACTTCCGCGCCGTCCTCCAGCTGCACAGCCTCACCGACCCGGCCCTCGTGGCGGACGCCGCCGACATCTGGGCGGGTACCTCCCCGGTCGGCACGGCGCTGGGACCACGCGCCCGGATGGACGCGCTGCTCACCCTGCGGCGCGCGGCCCGCGCCTGGCCGCCGCTCGCACCCCTGCTCTCGGCCGCCGTACCCGACGCGATCGACCTCGCCGACGAGGAGGTCACCGAGCTGCTCGGCCCGGCGGCGGAGGCACTGGAGGCCACCGGGGTGCAGGTGCACTGGCCCAGGGAGCTGGTCCGCGGCCTGACCGCCCGCGCCGTCATCGGCCCGGAGGAGGACGGCGTCGGCGATGACGGCTTCGGCCCCCGGATGCCCTCCTTCCTCTCCGCCGACGCGCTGCTCCGCTTCAGCTGGCGGTTCGCCATCGGCGACCAGGACCTCACCCGTGCGGAGCTCGACCGGCTCGCGGAGGCGAGTCGTCCGGTAGTGCGGCTGCGCGACCAGTGGGTCGTCCTGGACCCGGAGTCGGCGCGCCGCGCCCAGGACCGCACGGATCGCAAACTCACCCCCGTGGACGCGCTCGACGCCGTCCTCACCGGCCGTACCGAGGCGGACGGCACGGCCGTGGACGTCGAGCCCACCGGCTGGCTCGCGGCGCTGCGCGACCGGCTGGCCGACCCGGAGGGGACCGCCCACCCCGAACAGCCGCCGGTCACCCAGCCCACCGCCCTCGCCGCCACCCTGCGCGACTACCAGCTGCGCGGTCTGGACTGGCTGGTCCGGATGACCTCGCTGGGCCTCGGCGGCTGTCTCGCGGACGACATGGGGCTCGGCAAGACCATCACGGTGATCGCGCTCCATCTGCACCGGCAGGACGTTCCGGAGGCCGCCGGGCCCACCCTGGTGGTCTGTCCCACCTCCCTGATGGGCAACTGGCGGCGTGAGATCGAGCGGTTCGCCCCGGGCACCCCGGTACGCCGGTACCACGGCAGCCACCGCAGCCTGGACGACCTCGCCGCGGGTGAGTTCGTCCTGACCACCTACGGGACGATGCGGCTCGACGCCGAGCGCCTGGCCGGGGCGGGGCCCTGGGGCATGGTGGTCGCGGACGAGGCCCAGCACGTCAAGAACCCGTTCTCGGCGACCGCCGGACAACTGCGCGTCATCGGGGCGAAGGCCCGCGTCGCACTCTCCGGAACGCCCATCGAGAACAACCTCTCGGAGCTGTGGGCGATCCTGGACTGGACCACCCCCGGGGTGCTGGGCACCCACGGCGCGTTCCGCAGGCGCTACGCCCAGCCGGTCGAGGGCGGCGACCCGGCGGCCGCCGCGCGGCTGGCGAAGCTGGTCCGGCCGTTCCTGCTGCGGCGCCGCAAGGCCGATCCGGGTATCGCCCCCGAACTGCCGCCGAAGACCGAGACCGACCGCGCGGTCGCCCTCACCACCGAACAGGCCGGGCTCTACGAGGCGGTGGTGCGTGAGACCCTCGCCGAGATCTCCGGCGCCCAGGGACTCCTCCGGCGCGGACTGATCGTCAAGCTGCTCACCGGTCTGAAGCAGATCTGCAACCACCCCGCCCAGTACCTGAAGGAGGAGCGCCCCGTCCTCCCCGGCCGCTCCGGCAAGCTGGAGCTGCTGGACGAACTCCTGGACACCATCCTCGCCGAGGACGCGAGCGTGCTGGTGTTCACGCAGTACGTCCAGATGGCCCGCATCCTCGAAACGCACCTGGCCGCGCGCGGGGTGCCGACCCAGCTGCTGCACGGGGGCACCCCGGTGGCGCGGCGCGAGGAGATGGTGCGGCGCTTCCAGGACGGTGGGGTACCGGTGTTCCTGCTGTCCCTGAAGGCCGCGGGCACCGGGCTGAACCTCACCCGGGCCGAGCACGTCGTGCACTACGACCGCTGGTGGAACCCGGCCGTCGAGGCACAGGCCACCGACCGCGCGTACCGGATCGGGCAGACCCAGCCGGTACAGGTCCACCGGATCGTCGCGGAGGGCACGGTGGAGGACCGGATCGCGGCGCTGCTGGAACGCAAGCGGGAACTGGCGGACGCGGTGCTCGGCGGCGGCGACGGCGCGCTGACCGAACTGACCGACGCCGAACTGGCGGAGCTCGTGGAGCTGAGGGGGACCGAGCGATGAGCCGAGAGCACGGTACGTGTGGCACGACGGGTGGGTCCGCCGCCGCGCGCCCGGAGCGCGTCTTCGACGCGCTGCCGCCCGTGGGCGGCCGTGGATTCGCCCGGACCTGGTGGGGCCAGGCGTGGCTGAAGGCCCTGGAGGACACGGCGCTCGACGGCAAGCAGCTCAAGAGCGGCCGCAAGCGGGCACGCGAGGGCGCGGTCGGCGCGGTGAGCGTCCGGCCGGGCCGGATCACCGCGGTGGTGCGGGACCGTGACCGTACGCCCCACCGCTCGGACGTGCTGGTCCAGGAGTTGGGCGAGGACTCCTGGGACCGGCTGCTGGAGGTGGTGGCGGACCGCTCGGGCCACATCGCCGCGCTGCTGGACCGCGATATGCCCCCGCAGCTCGTGGAGGACGCGGCCGCCGCGGGGGTCGATCTGCTGCCGGGGATCGGCGATCTGGAACCGGAGTGCGCGTGCGAGGCGTGGGACCACTGTGAGCACACCGCCGCGCTCTGCTACCAGCTGGCGCGACTGCTGGACGAGGACCCGTTCGTGCTGCTGCTGATGCGCGGCCGCGGGGAGCGGGAGCTGCTGGACGAACTCCAGGTGCGCAGTGTGGCGCGGGCCGCCCGGCGCGCTCCGGCCGAGGACGAGGACACGGGGCCGGGCGCGGTGCCCGTTCCAGCGGGCGTACCGGCCGGGGAGGCGTTCGCCGTGCCCGGTCCGGTGCCGCTGCCCCCGCCGCCGTCGCCCGTGGACGCGCCGGGGCGGCCCCCGGCACTGGTCGGCGGTGCGGAACCGGCGCCGGGGCTCGATGTGGCCGCGCTGGAGTTCCTCGCCGCGGACGCGGCGGTCCGCGCCCGGCGGCAGTTGGCCGAGGCGCTGTCACCCGGCCACGCGGTGGCCCCGGCCGCCCCGGAGGCGCTCACGGTGTGGCAGGACACGGTGCGGCTGACGGCGGCCGGACCCCCGGACGGGGTCGCGGCACGGCTCACCGCGGGCTGCGGGCGCGACCGCACCGAACTGGCGCTCGCGGTCCGGGCGTGGGGGCACGGCGGTCCCGCCGCACTCGCCGTGCTGGAGGAGGAGTGGACCCCGGACGCGGAGGCGCTGACCCGTGCCCGCGCCCGTCTGACCGCCGCCTGGGAGGACGGCGAGCGTGCGCCGCGGTGGCGGACGGCGGGCAACCGGTGGACGGTGGTGGGCTCCGACGCCCAGCTGCGCCTGGGACGCGACGGCCGCTGGTGGCCGTACCACAGGGAACGGGGCCGCTGGTGGCCCGCCGGTCCGCCCGCTGACGACCCGGCGGCCGCCCTGGCATCCCTGGACCCGTCGGACTGAGCCGGGGTGTCCGGACGCTGTGGGGCGGCCCCGGGAGGGAGCCGCCCCACAGCGCTCGGCACGGCCCGCTGCCCGGGCCGCGTGCCGTTCCTCAGCTCCGTGCCCCCAGCAGATGGTCCATGGCGAGCTGGTCGAGGTGTTCGAAGGCCATACCGCGTACGGCGGCGGCCTCGACGTCGAAGTCCTCGAAGGCGGAGCGGTCCGCCAGCAGCGCGGCCGGAGTCTCCCCCTCGCCCAGGGTGGGCCGGGCGAGCTCGTCCAGGCGTGAGACGCGCAGCGCCTCACGGACCTCCGGATCGGCGCGGAAGGCCGCGGCCCGCTCCTTGAGGATGAGGTAGTTGCACATACAGCCGGCGGCGGAGGCCCAGACGCCCTCGGCGTCCTCGGTGCGCGGGGGTTTGAAGTCGAAGTGGCGCGGCCCCTGGTATCCGGCCGTCTCCAGGAGGTCGACGAGCCAGAAGGCGGCCCGCAGATCGCCCGCGCCGAAGCGCAGGTCCTGGTCGTACTTGATACCGGACTGACCGTTGAGGTCGATGTGGAAGAGCTTGTCCGCCCACAGCGCCTGGGCGATGCCGTGCGGGAAGTTCAGCCCGGCCATCTGCTCATGGCCGACCTCGGGGTTCACCCCGAACAGCCCGGGCCGTTCCAGCCGCTCGATGAAGGCGAGCGCGTGGCCGACGGTCGGCAGCAGGATGTCTCCGCGCGGCTCGTTCGGCTTGGGCTCGATGGCGAAGCGCAGATCGTAGCCCTGCTCGGTGACGTATGCGCCGAGCAGGTCGAACGCCTCCTTCATCCGGTCCAGCGCGGCCCGTACGTCCTTGGCGGCGCCGGACTCCGCGCCCTCGCGGCCGCCCCAGGCCACATAGGTGGTGGCGCCCAGTTCGACGGCGAGGTCGATGTTGCGGAGGGTCTTGCGCAGGGCGTAGCGGCGTACGTCCCGGTCGTTGGCGGTGAAGGCGCCGTCCTTGAAGACCGGATGGGTGAACAGGTTGGTGGTGGCCATGGGCACGGTCATCCCGGTGGCCTCCAGGGCCTGGCGGAACCGCTTGACACGGGCGTCGCGCTCGGCCTCCGGGGCACCGTGCGGGATCAGGTCGTCGTCGTGGAACGTGACGCCCCAGGCGCCGAGTTCGGCGAGACGGGTCACGCTCTCCACGGGGTCGAGCGCCGGGCGGGTGGCCTCGCCGAACGGGTCCCGGCCCTGCCAGCCGACGGTCCACAGGCCGAAGCTGAACCGGTCCTCGGGGGTGGGGGTGTAGCGCATCGCGGCTCCCTCGCCTATTTCGTCATGGCGATTTACAAATTAGTATGCGCAAGCATTCCGGGGAAGCCCCGGCCATCCGCAGCACCGGCGGCACACCCGCACACCTGGGACGCAGAGGGAGAGCCCGAGATGGCAGCAGCAGCCGTGCCCGTACCGGAAGGACCGCTGGTCATCGGTGTGGACAGCTCCACCCAGTCGACCAAGGCGCTGGTCGTGGACTCCGCGACGGGGCGGGTCGTGGCACGCGGTCAGGCCCCGCACACCGTCACCGGCGGCGGTGACGGCACCGGCAAGGAGTCCGTGCCGGAGCAGTGGTGGGAGGCGCTGACCGACGCGCTGCGCCAGTGCGGGGCCTCCGCCCACGAGGCGGCCGCGGTCTCCATCGGCGGCCAGCAGCACGGTCTGGTCACCCTGGACGCCTCCGGCCGCTCGGTCCGGCCCGCCCTGCTCTGGAACGACGTGCGCTCGGCACCACAGCGTGACCGGCTGGTCGCGGAGCTGGGCGGCCCGGAGGCATGCGCGGAACGGATCGGCAGTGTGCCCGCGCCCGCCTTCACCGTCACCAAATGGGCCTGGCTCAGCGAGAACGAACCGGAGGCGGCGCGTGCCACCGCGGCCGTACGCCTCCCCCACGACTATCTGACCGAGCGGCTGACCGGCCAGGGCACCACCGACCGCGGGGACGTGTCGGGCACCGGCTGGTGGGCGTCGGCGACCGAGGCGTACGACGAGGAGATCCTGGAGCGGGTGGGGCTGTCCCCGGACGCGCTGCCCCGGGTGCTGCGCCACGGCGAGGCCGCCGGGACCGTACGGGACCTGCCGGACCTCCCGCTGCCCGGCGGCGCCCTGGTGGCCACCGGTACCGGCGACAACATGGCGGCCGCCCTCGGGCTCGGACTGCGCCCCGGTCAGCCGGTGCTCAGCCTGGGGACCTCCGGCACCGTGTACGCGGTCTCGGCACGGCGGCCCACCGACGCCACCGGCGTGGTCGCGGGGTTCGCCGATGCCCGGGACGCCTGGCTGCCGCTCGCCTGCACCCTCAACTGCACGCTGGCGGTGGACCGGATCGCCGCGCTGCTCGGCCGGGACCGGGAGGCGGTGGAGCCCGGCGGGTCCGCCGTACTGCTGCCCTTCCTGGACGGCGAGCGCACTCCGCATCTGCCGGACGCCTCCGGACTGCTGCACGGGCTGCGCCATGACACCACACCCGGCCAGGTGCTCCAGGCCGCCTATGACGGCGCGGTGTTCGCCCTCCTCACCGCCTTGGACCGGGTGCTGGACGGGGACGGCTCGTCCGACGCGCCCCTGCTGCTGATCGGCGGCGGCGCCAAGGGGACGGCCTGGCGGGAGACGGTGCGCCGGCTGAGCGGCCGTCCCGTCCAGGTGCCGCGCGCCCAGGAGTTGGTCGCCCTCGGCACGGCGGCCCAGGCGGCCGGACTGCTGCTGGGCGAGGACCCGGCGGCGGTGGCCCGGCGCTGGGCGACGGCCCAGGGGGCGTCCTACGATGCGGTGCCACGCGACGACGCGACGCTGGAGCGTCTCGCGGGGGTGCTGTCCGACGCCGACGGTCTGCTCCACCGGACCTGACGCCCCCGAGAGGAGACCACGACGGTGGCAGCGCCACTGCCCAACACCCAGCAGGCGATGCGCCGGCGCAATCTGTCCCTCGTCCTGCACGCCGTGGCCGGGCGGGGTCCGCTGTCCCGCGCGGCGGTCGCCGGTGAGGTGGGACTGACCCGGGCAGCGGTCTCGACCCTCGTCGACGAGCTGATCCGGGACGGCCTGCTGGTCGAGCTGGGCCCCTCCCGGCCCGGTACGGTCGGCCGCCCCGGCAGCGCGCTCCAGCTCGACGACCGCGGTCCGGCCGGGCTCGGCGCGGAGCTCGGCGTGGACCGGCTGGCCGTGTGCGCGGTGGACCTGCGCGGGCGGATACGGGCCCGGACCGAGATCGCGGCGGCGAACCGGGACCGCGACCCGGAACCGGTCCTCGGCCAACTGGCGGCGCTGGTACGGCAGGTGGCGGCCGAAGCGGCGGACGCCGGGCTGCGCCCGGTGGGGCTGACGGTGGCGGTGCCCGGTCTGGTGGCGCGTGGCTCGTCCCTGGTCGTCCGCGCCCCCAACCTCGGCTGGGCGGACGTGGACATCGGCCCCCGGCTGCGCGCCGGGCTGCCCGACCTCCCCCTCACGGTCGGCAACGAGGCCAATCTGGGCGCGCTCGCCGAGCTGTGGCGCGGTGGCCACGACCCGGAACTCCGTGACTTCGTCCATGTCTCGGCCGAGATCGGCATCGGGGCGGCGGTGGTGCTCGACGGTCAGCTGTTGCGCGGCACACGGGGTTTCGCGGGCGAGCTGGGCCATGTGCCGGTACGCCCCGAGGGAGCCGAGTGTCCCTGCGGCGGCCGCGGCTGTCTGGAGCGCTACGCGGGCGAGGAGGCGGTGCTCCGGGCGAGCGGCCTCTCCCCCGAGCAGGCCACCGCCGAACACCCCGGCCCCGGCGGCCGGATCGCCCTGCTGGCCGTGCGGGCCGCCGCGGGCGACCGCCGGGTCCGGCGCGCGCTGCGCGACGCGGGCACGGCCCTCGGGATCGCGCTCGCGGGCACGGTGAACCTGCTGGACCCGCAGAAGGTGGTGCTCGGCGGGGCGCTCACCCCGCTGGCGCCCTGGCTGCTGCCCGCCCTGGAACGGGAGCTGGGACGGCGGGTGGCGGACCCGGCCCGGCCGGACCGGGAGACGGTCACCGTGTCCCGGCTGGGCGCGGAGGGTCCGCTGCTCGGCGCCGCCCACTCGGTCGTCCGGGCGGTCCTCGACGATCCCGCGGCGTTCAAGGACCCGCGATGTGCTCCGGCCCGGTGAGCCGCGGGTCGAGAACACGGTGCAGCCGGTAGGCGGCCGGACGGAAGCCCCGGCGCGGCCAGAAGACGGAGGACAGCGGATTGGCGGCCCGCCAGTCGGAGGCGCAGACGGTGAAGCCGCGGCGTGCCGCGTCCGCCAGTGCCCACCGGCTCAGCCGGGTTCCGATCCCGGAGCCCCGGGCGTGCGGGGCGGTGGCGGCCAGTATCAGCTCCACCGAGCCCCGGGGTTTGACGAGCGAGGACTCCTCCGCCGGGACGGGGCGCATGACGAGGAAGCCGTCGACGCCTCCGTTCCCCTCCGCGATCCAGTAGGCCACGTCCGGGTCGTCCAGCAGCTCCAGATGGCCGGGACGCAGCACGTCCCACATCGGCTGGTCGGTGAAGGCGAAGACGGGCGGGGCCGTGTGGGCGGCATTGACGAGACCGAGCAGTGGCTCCAGGGCGCCGATGTCCGCGGGCACGGCACGGCGGACACCGCTGGGCGGCCGCGCCTCCGCCGTACCACCGGGCAGCTCCAGCAGCGCGTGCACCTGCTCATGGGCGAAGGCGAGCGCGAGCCACGGGGACAGATCGGCGGCGGGCACCACCGTGTAGTGGTGCAGCCGGCCGTCCGCGACCCACGGACCCGACAGGTGCGCGTACAGCCGCTGGAGCACCACGGGGCCCTCGTCCGGCGCGTACGCCGCGTCCTGGAGCTGGGACCAGCAGTGGCGGCCCCGCTGCCCCTCGCCGGTCCGGGCGAGCAGATAGCCCACGACCGCGCCGCCGCGCAGGGCGACCGCCCCACGGGCGCCGTCGTCCCAGGCCCGGCGCAGCAGATCGGCGCAGGCCGCCCGCGAGGTGTGCAGCTCGTCGAGGGCGGGCTCTCCCTCCCGGTCGCGCCGGTGCCGCGCGGCCAGCAGCTCCGCCGCCGCCCCGAGCCGCTCCGGACCGAACGGTTCGAGGGCGAGGCCCGACGCTCCGGCCGCGCTCACAGATACCGGTGCATGATGTGGAGGCCGACGAAGCCCTTCGCCGGATGTTCGAACGCCTCCGGGACGGTGCCCACCACCTCGAAGCCCAGTGAGCGCCACAGGGCGACCGCCCGGGTGTTGCTCTCCACGACGGCGTTGAACTGCATGCCCCGGTAGCCCTCGGACCGCGCCCACTCCAGGACGTGTTCGCCCAGCGCCCGTCCGACGCCGCGCCCGGCGTGCTCGGGCGACACCATGAAGCTGGCGCTGGCGATGTGCGCACCGGGACCCATGTGGTTGGGGTTCATCTTGGCCGAGCCGAGCACGATGCCGTCCCCGTCGGTGGCGACGACGGTACGGCTCGGTGGGTCCAGCATCCAGAGGTCGCGGGCCCGGTCCTCGTCGAGGTCGCGGGGATAGGTGTAGGTCTCCCCCGCGGCGACGATGCGGTGCAGGAAGGGCCAGATCGCGGGCCAGTCCTCGGGGGTGGCGGTCCTGATGAGCATGGGCGCCAGCATGACGCCGGGGGCGGCGGACCGCGACTGGTTTTCACGGCACGCCACCCCCGCGCGGTCAGCCGGCTCCGCGCAGGAAGTCCTCGAGGCCCGTCAGGTCATCGGTGTTGAGGTGGTCCACGTCGGCGGCCAGCAGCACGCGCCACAGGGCCGCGCGCTCCGGCCCGGGCACGTCGGGCGTGGCCCAGAAGCGCACCCGCCGGCGGGCGCGGTGCGCCGCCGTGACGATCCGGCGCAGCTCCTCCCGCTCCGCGGGCGGCATGGCGCCCGCGCCCTGCCAGGTGAAGGTCTTGTTCCAGTCGGCGCTGATGAGCGGGATGAACGAGGCGGGCACCCCCGTACCGAGGTCCTCCAGCCGCCCGTCGTAGAAGGCGTGGCGCACCTTCTCGGCCTCCATGGGGGCGCGGGCACCCCGGTCGCCGGAGATGACGGCGGTGACCGGGCCGCGGCGCACCCGGCCGCCGATCCCGCCGTAGGCGGCGCTGAACATCGGCCCGTAGCGGCGCAGCCGCCCGGCCAGTTCGCGGTAGGTGGCCTCGCCCGGTGTCTTGAGGTCGATCAGCAGCTGGAGGGAGAGGTCGTGGCCGCGGTAGACCCGGCCCCCGTTGGCCTTCACCCGGTGGGCCAGCGGGTCGAGGTAGAGCGACTCCAGGGTCCGGGTGGGATCCAGGTCGGTGGCGTCGTGGGCGACCAGCAGCGCGCCGTCCACCAGCCAGATGTCGGCCTCGACGCTGCCGAAGCCGTGGGAGAGCGCGTCGGTGAGCGGGCGGGGGTGCTCGTAGTCGTTGTGCGCGTGAGCCCTGGCCAGCGGCGGCGCGGGCCTGCCGGTGGACCTCGTACCGGCGAGGGCGGGAGCGGCCGCTCCGCCGGCCACGGCTGCTCCGAGGGTGACGACAAAGGCGCGGCGCGTACGGCGTTCCATGGGGCCTCCCGGCTCTCGTCCCGGCGTGCTCTGATGTGCGCGCTGAACGCCAGTGAGTATCGGGGCGTGAGGGCCTCAAAGGGCAGATCCGTGCGAAGAGTTCCGCTTCCGGACCGCGGCCATTCCCCCGCCGTTCCCGCGCGGCCGGGGCGCCCGGGTGCACCGTCCGCTGTCTGCGGGCGCCGGAGAGCCCCGCTTCCGGGAACCCGAGTATTTACCCATTCCTTGCCTTCTCCCGAACCCTCCCGGTGGCCACACTTTTGAGTGAATGCACAGGTCCAAAGGCCGCTGATAGCTTGTGAGTTGCTCAGGGAGAGATTTCTTCTGAGGTCCGTACAGGGGTGGGTGAGCATTCACGATGACGACGTCCGTTGAACCAGGTTCCGGTACCGACAATTCGCAGCCGCTGTCGAGTCTGGGCACGGCGGCGGCGCGGAATCTGGCGACGACGACCAAGTCCGTTCCGCAGATGCAGGGAATTTCCTCGCGGTGGCTGCTGCGCATGCTGCCGTGGGTGCATGTGCCGGGCGGTGTCTACCGGGTGAACCGGCGGGCCTCGCACACCCTCGGGGACGGCCGGGTGGAGTTCACCACCACCGGTGCCGAGGTCCGGGTGATCCCGGTCGAGCTGAGGGAGCTCCCGCTGCTCCGCGGGTTCGAGGACCCCGAGGTCCTCGAGGCCCTGGCGAACCGCTTCACCCAGCGGGAGCTGGCCCCCGGGGATGTGCTGGTGGAGGCCGGGCGTCCGGCCGACGAGCTGTATCTGATCGCCCACGGCAAGGTGGACAAGCTGGCCGAGGGCGCCTTCGACGACCCCGCGGTGGTCGGCACGGCCGCGGGCGGTGACCACCTCGGCGAGCGGGAGCTGGCCTCGGCCGACGGTGGCACCTGGGGCGTCACCGTCAAGGCGGTCACCTCCTGCACCGTGCTGGCGCTGCCCCGGTGGGAGTTCGAGGAGCAGATGGACCGCTCCGGGGCGCTGCGGGAGCATGTGGAGGCGGTGCGGGCGGCGCCGGAGGCCCCGCGGAACGAGCACGGCGAAGCGTCCATCGAGCTGTCCGCCGGCCATGCGGGCGAGCCGCTCCTGCCGGGCACCTTCGCCGAGTACGAGCTCACGCCCCGCGAGTACGAGCTGAGCGTGGCCCAGACCGTGCTGCGGGTCCACACCAGGGTCGCCGACCTCTACAACGACCCCATGGACCAGGTGGAACAGCAGCTCCGGCTGACCATCGAGGCCCTGCGCGAACGCCAGGAGCACGAGCTCGTCAACAACCGCGAGTTCGGACTGCTGCACAACGCGGACCTCTCCCAGCGCATCCACACCCGCAGCGGCCCGCCCACCCCCGACGACCTCGACGAGCTGCTGGCCACCGTGTGGAAGGAGCCGGGGCTGATCCTGGCGCATCCGCGCGCCATCGCCGCGATCGGCAGGGAGTTCAACAGCCGGGGCATCTCTCCGCAGAACGCGGAGGTGAACGGCCATGCGCTGCCCGCGTGGCGCGGGGTGCCGATCCTCCCGTGCAACAAGATTCCGGTGACCGCCAGCGGGGTCACCTCCCTTCTCGCCCTGCGCACCGGTGAGGAGAACCAGGGGGTCATCGGGCTGCACCGGACCGGAATTCCCGATGAATACCAGCCGAGTCTTTCCGTGCGGTTCATGGGAATCAACGAACAGGCCATCATCTCGTATCTCGTCAGCGCCTACTATTCCGCGGCCGTCATGGTCCCGGACGCGCTCGGAATCCTGGAGAACGTGGAAATCGGTCTCTGACGGGCCGCCGCACCTTCCGGTGGCCCTCGCATACGTTCCCGAATACCTACCGAAATGAGTGATGAGCACAGATGACCACCTCCGTGGAGTCCGGTGAGCAGCCGCTGAGTCTGGGCACGGCCGCCGCGCGGAATCTGGCGACGACGACCAAGTCCGTGCCGCAGATGCAGGCCATCTCCTCCCGGTGGCTGCTGCGCGTCCTGCCGTGGGTGCAGGTCTCGGCGGGCACCTACCGGGTGAACCGGCGGCTGAGCTACACGGTCGGCGACGGGCGGGTGGAGTTCATCAGCACCGGGTCGCAGGTGCGGGTCATCCCGCCGGAGCTGGGCGAGCTGCCGACGCTGCGCGGCTTCGAGGACGCCTCCGTGCTGGAGGCCCTGGCCGACGCCTGCGTCCAGCGGGAGTACGCACCGGGGGACGTGCTGGTCGAGGCCGGTCGTCCGGCCGATCAGGTGTACCTGATCGCCCACGGCAAGGTGCGGCAGATCGCTCCCGGCGCCTATGACTCCGACACGGCGCTGGCGGTCCTCGCCCACGGCGAGTACTTCGGTGACTCCGCCCTCACCGGCCCCGAGGGGACCTGGGACTTCACCGTCCGGGCGGTCACCCGTACCACCGTGCTCACCCTCCCCCGGCGTGCCTTCCAGGAGGCGGCCGACCGTTCGGGGGCGCTGCGCGGCCATCTGGAGGAGCGGGAGAACCGGCCGGAGCCCGCGCGGAACCGGCGTGGTGAGGCCGATATCGCGATCACCTCGGGCCACGCGGGCGAACCGGTGCTGTCGGGCACCTTCGCGGAGTACGAGCTGAGTCCGCGGGAGTACGAGCTGAGCGTGGCCCAGACCGTGCTGCGGGTCCACACCAGGGTCGCCGACCTCTACAACGACCCCATGGACCAGGTGGAACAGCAGCTCCGGCTGACCATCGAGGCCCTGCGCGAACGCCAGGAGCACGAGCTCGTCAACAACCGTGAATTCGGACTGCTGCACAACGCCGACCTCTCCCAGCGCATCCACACCCGCAGCGGCCCGCCCACCCCCGACGACCTCGACGAGCTGCTGGCGCGGCGCCGCAAGACGCAGTACCTGCTGGCCCATCCGCGCACCATCGCGGCGTTCGGGAGGGAGTGCAGCAGCCGGGGGCTTTATCCGCAGGGCGCCGAGATCGGCGGAGTGGCCGTGCGGGCCTGGCGCGGGGTGCCACTGCTGCCGTGCAACAAGATCCCGGTGAGCGAGACCGGCACCAGCTCGATCCTGGCGATGCGCACCGGGGAGGAGAGCCAGGGCGTCATCGGCCTCCATCAGACCGGGATTCCCGACGAGTACGAGCCCAGTCTGAATGTGCGGTTCATGGGCATCAACGAACAGGCCGTGACCTCGTACCTGGTCAGCGCCTACTACTCGGCGGCCATCCTGGTGCCGGACGCGGTGGGTGTCCTGGAGGACGTCGAGATCGGCCGCTGAGCGGCGCGGCTGCCGTCGTCACCGCGGGCGGGGTCAGGGGCGGACGCTGCTGACCACGTCCGCGGTGGCGGCGAGCCCCTCGGAGATGGTGGGCGCCACGCTGCTGCTGGCCAGGTAGAAGCCGAGCGTCACACAGACCAGGGCATGGGAGATGCGCAGCCCGCCGCTGCGCAGGAAGACCACCGCCAGAATCAGGAGCAGCAGGACCACGGAGATGGAAATGGCCATGGGAGCCTCCTCGGCCGCTACGGAGGATCGGAATCCGGCCGTCAGTGTGGCCCAGAATCGCTGATGACCCGCCGTAGCACGGTGCTCCGGACGGGTGCCGATCTGCTGTTCGGGATCGTCGCGGCGGTCTCGCGGCCATGCGGCGGTCCGCCCCGGCGCTTGAGTGCCGGGGCGGATCGCTGTCGCACGGGACGGTCAGCCGGTGGGCGCCGGGAGGTCCACCAGCCCGGCCAGAAACTGGCGGTGGCGGCCGGGGGTGCCCAGCGCGATCTCAGCGCTCTTGGCCCGCTTGAGATAGAGATGGGCCGGGTGTTCCCAGGTCATGCCGATACCGCCGTGCAGCTGGACACACTCCTCGGCGGCGTGCACGGCCACCTCCGCGCAGTACGCCTGGGCGACGGCCACCGCCACCTCGGTGTCGGGGCTGTCGGTGGCGAGCGCGTCGGCGGCGTGCCGGGCGGCGGCACGGGCTGAGACCAGCTCCAGCCAGAGCGCGGCCATCCGGTGCTTCAGCGCCTGGAACGAGCCGATGGGACGGCCGAACTGATGGCGCTCACGGGTGTGGCGCACGGCCTCGGTCAGACACCACTCGGCCACCCCCAACTGTTCTGAGGCGAGGAGTCCGGCCCCGGTCAGCAGGGCCCGCCGGACGGCGGACCGGGCCCGGTCCGCCTCGGCCACCCGGCGCGCGGGCGCCCGGTCGAGGGTCACCGTGGCCAGCGGCCGGGTGAGGTCCAGTGAGGTGAGCGGAGTGACGGTGACACCGGGATCGGTGGCGCTCACGGCGTAGAGCCCGTAGCCGTCAGGACCGTCGGCGGGGACGAGCAGCAGCTCGGCGCCCAGCGCGCCCGCGACCCCGCGGACCTCACCGCTGAGGGTCCCCTCGCTCCCGCTCCGTACAGTGGCGGGCGGGAGCTCCTCACCCGGTGTGCCGGGCAGCGGAAGAACCAGGGTTCCGGTGGCCCGTCCCCCGGCAAGCTCCCGGAGCAGCCGCGCCACGGCGCCCTCGTCGGTGTCACAGCCGAGCAAGGCGCTGACGGCCAGCACGGCGCTGGTGAGGTAGGGCACCGGGGCCACGGCACGGCCCAGTTCCTCCATCACCACCGCGACCTCGCGTGCGGTGGCGCCCTGTCCGCCCAGCTTGTCGGGGACCAGGAGACCCGCCGTGCCCATCTCGGCGCCCAGCGCCCGCCAGACGGCGGGGTCATACGGACGGTCACTCTCCGCCTGGGCGAGTACGGCCGGCGCCGGGCAGCGGTCGGTGAGCAACGACCGCACGGCGTCGCGCAGATCGTCCTCGGCCTCGGAGTAGAGCAGGTCCGGGGTGCTCATCGGGGCAGGTCCTTCCACGGGAGGTCCTTGTCGGTCCGCGGCTCGGGCGGCAGGCCCAGGACGCGTTCGGCGATGATGTTGAGCAGCACCTCCGAGGTGCCGCCCTCGATGGAGTTGCCCTTGGCGCGCAGATAGCGGTAGCCCGCCTCGCGTCCGGTGAAGTCGACGTGCTCGGGGCGGCGCAGGGTCCAGTCGTCGTAGCCCAGTCCCTCCTCGCCCAGCAGTTCCACCTCCAGCGCGCTGAGCTCCTGGTTGAGGCGGGCGAAGGCGAGTTTCATGGCCGAGCCCTCGGGGCCGGGCTGGCCGAGGGCGAGTTGCTGGCGCAGCCGCTCCCCCGCCAGCCGGGCCGCCTCGGCGTCCACCCACAGCCGCAGCAGCCGCTGGTGGAGGTCATGGGTACGCAGTTCGGGCCGGTCCCGCCAGGTCGTGGCGACCAGGCCGACCATGCCGCCCTCGCGGGGGATCCGGCCGCCGCCGATGGCGACCCGCTCGTTCATCAGGGTGGTCTGGGCGACCCGCCAGCCCTCGCCGACCTCGCCGAGGCGGTGGCTGTCGGGGATGCGCACCCCGGTGAGGAAGACCTCGTTGAACTCCGCCTCGCCGGTGATCTGCCGCAGCGGCCGCACCTCCACACCGGGGTCGGTCATATCGCAGACGAAGTAGGTGATCCCACGGTGCTTGGGCAGATCGGGGTCGGTGCGGGCGATGAGGATGGCCCAGCGGGCGAGGTGGGCGCTGGAGGTCCACACCTTCTGGCCGTCGACCACCCAGCCGTCCCCGTCGCGCACCGCGCGGGTGCCGAGCGCGGCGAGGTCGGATCCGGCGCCGGGTTCGCTGAACAGCTGGCACCACACCTCCTCGCCGGTCCACAGCGGGCGCAGCAGCCGAGCCCGCTGCTCATCGGTGCCGAAGCCGAGGATGGTGGGCGCGGCCATGCCCAGACCGATGCCGATGCGCCGGGGGTCGTTGTCGGGTGCGCCGGCGGCCTCGAGTTCGGCGTCCACGACGGCCTGGAGGGAGCGCGGGGCGCCAAGGCCGCCGAGCCCGGCCGGGTAGTGCACCCAGGCCAGCCCGGCGTCGAAGCGGGCGCGCAGGAAGTCCAGCCGTCCGGTGTCGGCCGGGGGATGGGCGTCGAGGAGCGCGCGGACGCGACGGCGCAGCTCGGGGGCGTCGACGGCGGTACGGTCCCGTGCGGTGGTCATCGGGTGCCTTCCGTGGTCCGGCCGGGGAGGACCACCACACGGCCGGTGGTGACGCCCTCGGCGACGCGCTGGACGGCGTCGGCGGCGTCAGCGAGCGGCACCCGTTCGCTGACCAGGGGCCGTACGGTGCCCTCGGCGGCCAGTTTGGTCAGTTCGTCGTGGCAGGAGCGGACGGCGGCCGGGTCCTTGGTGTTGTACAGGCCCCAGTGGAGGCCGAGGATCGCGTAGTTCTTGACCAGGGCGTGGTTCAGGGCCGCCTGGGGCACGACACCGCTGGCGAAGCCGACGACCACGATGCGGCCTTCGAAGGCCACGCACTTGACCGACTTGGCGAAGGCGTCGCCGCCGACCGGGTCGTACACCACATCGGCGCCACGTCCGCCGGTGGCCTCCTTGACGGCGGCCACGAGGTCGTCGGTGCGACGGTCGAGCACGAGGTCACAGCCGATCTCACGGGCCACCCGCGCCTTGTCCGCGCCGCCCACGACGCCGATCACCCGGGCCCCTGCCGCCTTGCCCAGCTGGACGGCGGCGGTGCCCACCCCACCCGCCGCGGCGTGCACCAGCAGGGTCTCGCCCGACCGCAGTGCCGCCCGGCGGTGCAGCCCGAACCAGCCGGTCTGGTAGCCGATGTGCAGTGCGGCGGCCTCGGCGTCGTCCAGCGCGTCGGGAGCGGGGAGCGCGTTCGCCGCGTCCACGGCGACCAGTTCGGCGAAGCCCCCCGCGGGCAGGGTCGGGGTGGCCAGGATCCGGGAGCCCACTTCGCCCTCGGCGCCCTCGCCCACGGCGACGACCTCACCGCACAGCTCGACGCCCGGGGTGAACGGCAGCGGCGGCCGGACCTGGTAGTGGCCGCGGCACAGCAGGGCGTCGGGGAAGTTGACGTTGACGGCTAGGACCCGCACCAGCAGCTGACCCGGTCCCGCCACCGGATCGGGCACCTCGTCCAGGCGCATGACCTCGCGCGGCTCGCCATTGTCGTGCACTCGCCATGCCTGCATCCGGTGGCCTCCAGAAGCTGTCGGTAGCGGCGTTCCCTACGCCCAGGCGGCACATACTAACCAGTCGGTACGACCCTGGAAACCGCCTGGTCCGATGCCGTCAGCCATCCTGCCGCTCCCGTCCGGCGCGGTGGGAACTCCTGTGCAACTCTGGAGGCACCCTTGAGCCCGGCGCGTCGGCAGGTGACAGTGGGCGGCAGACACCGGTCCGCATCCCGGTGGACCGGTAGCCGGAACGGGACGGGAGATGACGACTGTGCCCGACAGCAAGGCCATCAGCGAGGCCGAGATGGAGGCCAGGCTGCACGGCATCTGTTTCAAAACAGGGCCGCCGCGCCGCATCGGTGTCGAACTGGAATGGCTCGTGTACGACCCGGACGACCCCGCACAACCCGTGGACACCGCCCGGCTGGAAGCCGCGGTCACCGCGCTCCGCGGACTGCCGCTCCGGTCCGCGATCACCTTCGAACCCGGCGGCCAGGTGGAGCTGAGCTCCCTCCCGGCCGACTCCCTCACCGCCTGCGTGGAGTCCGCTGCCGCCGATCTGGTTCTCGTACGGACCCTCCTCACCGGTCTCGGCCTCGGCATCGCCGGGCACGGCCATGATCCCTGGCGGCCGCCGCGCCGGTTCCTCGCCACGCCCCGCTACGAGTCCATGGAGACCTACTTCAACCGCCGGGGCCCGGCCGGGCGGTCCATGATGTGCAGCACCGCCTCGGTCCAGGTGTGCGTGGACGCCGGACAGGAGGAGCCCGGTCCACTGGGCCTGGGACGGCGCTGGCGCCTCGCCCATCTGCTGGGCGCTGTGCTGACCGCCGCCTTCGCCAACTCACCGCTGCGCGAGGGCAGACCCACCGGCTACCGCTCCACCCGGCAGGCGCTGTGGGCCGCGATGGACCCCGGCCGCGTCCTCGCCCCGGCCGACGGCACGGAGCCCCGCACCGCCTGGACCCGCTACGTCCTGGACGCGCCGGTGATGGCCGTACGGGCCGAGCACGGGGCGTGGACCGTACCGGACGGGCTGACCTTCCGGCAGTGGGCCCGGACCTCACTCCCCCGGCCGCCCACCCTCGATGACCTCGACTTCCACATCTCCACCCTCTTCCCGCCCGTGCGCCCGCGAGGTCACCTCGAACTGCGCATGATCGACGCGCAGAGCGGCGACGACGGCTGGATCGTCCCGCTCGCGGTCACGGTGGCGCTCTTCGACGACCCCGAGGCCGCGGAAACGGTTTACCGCGTGGTCAAACCGCTCGCCGAGACCGCGGGCACCCGGCCCGCCCCCTGCAATCCGCTGTGGCTCAGCGCGACCCGGGACGGTCTGGCCGACCCCGAGCTGCGGACCGCCGCCGCGACCTGTTTCGCCACCGCCCTGGAGGCACTGCCCCGGCTGGGCGCCTCCCCCGCGATCATCTCCGCGGTCGCCGACTTCACCGACCGCTATGTGGCCCGTGGCCGATGTCCCGCCGACGATCTTCTCGCCCCCGCCCCCGGGAAGGAGGAACGGCCATGACCGCTTCCGACTCCGACCTCCTCGACCCCGAGGCGCTGCGCCGGCGCGCCGAGACCGCGCTGCGCACCGCACGTGAACGCACCCACACCCTCACCACCTGCGTGGACGACCACGACCTCACCGCCCAGCACTCCCCCTTGATGTCGCCGCTGGTATGGGACCTGGCGCATATCGGCAACCAGGAGGAGCAGTGGCTGCTGCGCGCCGTCGCCGGGCGGCAGGCCATACGCCCGGAGATCGACTCGGTGTACGACGCCTTCGAGCATCCCCGCGCCACGCGCCCCTCGCTGCCGCTGCTGGCACCCGCCGAGGCCCGGGGCTATGTCTCCGAGGTCCGCGGCCGGGTGTTCGACATCCTGGACCGGATCGAGCTGCGCGGCGCCCCCCTCGTGGACGCGGCGTTCGCCTTCGGGATGGTCGCCCAGCATGAGCAGCAGCACGACGAGACCATGCTGATCACGCACCAGCTGCGGCGCGGACCCGCCGCGCTGACCGCCCCGGAGCCGCCGGACACCGACGACGGGGCCGCGCTCCCCGACGAGGTGCTGGTCCCCGGCGGCCCGTTCACCATGGGCACCTCCACCGAACCCTGGGCACTGGACAACGAACGGCCCGCGCACCGGCGGCTGGTCCCGCCCTTCTACATCGACACCACCCCGGTGACCAACGGCGCGTACGCCCGGTTCATCGCGGACGGCGGCTACACCGAGCGCCGCTGGTGGACGGCGGAGGGCTGGGCGCACCTCCAGGAACACGGGCTGAGCGCCCCCCTGTTCTGGCGGCGCGAGGGCGGGCAATGGCTCCGCCGCCGCTTCGGGGTGACCGAACCGGTGCCCGAGGACGAGCCGGTGCTCCATGTCAGCTGGTACGAGGCGGACGCCTACGCCCGCTGGGCGGGGCGCCGGCTGCCCAGCGAGGAGGAGTGGGAGAAGGCCGCCCGCCACGACCCGGCGACCGGCCGGTCGCTGCGCTACCCCTGGGGCGACGACGACCCCTCACCCGACCATGCCAACCTCGGCCAGCGCCATCTGCGGCCCGCACGGGCCGGAAGCTATCCGCGGGGCGCCTCGCCGCTCGGCGTCCGGCAGCTGATCGGTGACGTGTGGGAGTGGACGTCGAGCGACTTCCTGCCCTACCCGGGGTTCAGCGTCTTCCCCTACCCCGAGTACTCGCAGGTCTTCTTCGGGCCCGCGTACAAGGTGCTGCGCGGCGGCTCGTTCGCCGTGGACCAGGTGGCCTGCCGGGGTACCTTCCGCAACTGGGACCTGCCGATCCGGCGGCAGATCTTCTCGGGCTTCCGCACCGCCCGCGACGCCGCCCCGGAGGCGGCGTGAGGGCCATGGCCGCGAACGCGGCCCGAGCCGCCGGGGGGTGGCGCTGATGTGCCGCCATCTCGCCTATCTGGGGCCGGAGACCGCCATCGGCGAGGTGGTGAGCGCTCCGCCGCACGGTCTGTTCACGCAGTCCTGGGCACCGCGACGGCAGGCCCACGGCACCGTCAACGCCGACGGGTTCGGGGTGGGCTGGTACGCACAGGACGACCCGGTGCCCGCGCGCTACCGGCGCGCCGGGCCCATCTGGGGCGATCTGTCCTTCGCCGATCTCGCCCGGGTGGTGCGCACCCGGGCGCTGATGGCCGCCGTGCGCGACGCCACCGAGCCGAGCGCGGACGGGGAGGCGGGCGCCTCGCCCTTCGCCTCCGGGGTCTGGCTGTTCAGCCACAACGGCGCGGTGCGCGGTTGGCCGGACTCCCTCGCGGAGGCGGCCGCGGCGCTACCGGCCGCCGCTCTGCTGAACCTCGCCGCGCGCTGTGACTCCGCGCTGGTGTGGGCGCTGGTGCTGCACCGGCTGCGGCTGGGCCACGCGCCGGGTGAGGCGCTGGCCGGGGCCGTCGAGACGGTGGCCGCCGCCGCGCCCGGTTCACGGCTGAACCTGCTGCTCCTGGACGGATCGACGATCGCCGCCACCGCCTGGGGCGACACCCTGTGGTACCGGGCCGAACCGGGCCGCGCGGTGGTGGTGGCCTCCGAGCCCTACGACGACGATCCGCGCTGGACGGAAGTCCCCGACCACACCCTGCTGACCGCCACCCGTACCGAGGTTCTCCTCGCTCCCCTCAAGGAGGCTTCCGCGTGAGCCCCTTCACCATGACCCGGACCCTGCCCGTGGACACCACGACCGCCGCACTGCGCGAGGACGTGACCGACGGGCTGACCCGCACCCCCAAGCGGCTGCCGCCGAAGTGGTTCTACGACGCCCGCGGAAGCGAGCTCTTCGAAGAGATCACCAGGCTGCCCGAGTACTACCCGACCCGCGCGGAGCGGGAGATCCTCATAGCCAGGGCGGCCGAGATCGCCGAGGTGACGGGGGCGAGAACCCTGGTCGAGCTGGGTTCCGGCTCCTCGGAGAAGACCCGCCATCTGATCCGGGCGCTGCCGGAGCTGCGGGCCTACGTCCCGGTGGACGTGAGCGAGAGTGCCCTGGAACTGGCCGGGCGCGCCCTGCTCACCGAGCATCCCGGGCTGACGGTGCACGCCATGGTCGCCGATTTCATGAGCGGGCTTGCCCTGCCCGAGGACTGCCCCGGCCCACGGCTGCTGGCGTTCCTCGGCGGCACCATCGGCAATCTGCTGCCGTCCGAGCGGGCGGAGTTCCTGACCGCGGCGAGCGCGCTGCTGGACCCGGGTGACGCGCTGCTGCTCGGCACCGACCTGGTGAAGGACGAGGCCACGCTGGTCTCCGCGTACGACGATGCGCAAGGGATCACGGCGGCGTTCAACAAGAACGTGCTCGCGGTGCTCAACCGGGAGCTGGGCGCGGACTTCAACCCGGCGGACTTCGACCACGTGGCGGTGTGGAACGCCGAGGAGGAGTGGATCGAGATGCGGCTGCGGGCCCGCAAGGACCTCACCGCCAAGATCCCCTCGATGGATCTCGCGATCCCGTTCACGGCCGGGGAGGAGGTCCGCACCGAGGTGTCGGCGAAGTTCCGGGAGGAGAAGGTCCGGGCCGAACTGGCGGCGGCCGGAATGGAGTCCCGGCGCTGGTGGACCGATGCCGAGGGGCGCTTCGCGCTGTCGCTGGCGGTCCGTACGTAGGCGGCACGCGGTCCGTGGACAAGCGGCGCGAGGGATCTCCTCCGGTGGCCGCCGCCCGCGTCCGGGCGGCGGCCACCGCCGTACCGGACGCCGCGGAGGCGGACGGGGCCTAGGTCGTGTCGTTCGGATCTTCGCGGGCCCGCGACGCCGGCTACGGCGCCCCCAGCTAACGCTGGGAGGTGCCCCCGGCCGCGTTGTCGCCGGACCCGAGTACGCCCAGTACACGGGTCAGGCTCCGCCTTGCGATGCTCCCCCAGCTAACGCTGGGAGGTGCCCCCTGCATCCGACACCACGGCCTGATCCACGAAGATCCAAACGACACGACCTAGCGGGGCGGGGCGGTGCTGCCGCGGGGGGCCAGCCGCGGGACGTCGTCCTGCACCCGCACCGCCGCTTCCCCGTCCAGCAGTGCGATCAGCCGCTCCGCGGCGTGCCGCCCGAAGGCCGCGGTGTCGCGCACCAGCGCGGTCAGCGAGGGGTGGGTGCTGCGGCACAGCACGGAGTCGTCCCAGGCCACGATGGACAGGTCGGCCGGGACGGACAGCCCGCGCTCGGCGGCGGCGGCGAGTCCGGCGACCGCCATCACGTCGTTGTCGAAGACCAGGGCGGTGGGCGGACGGTCACGGGCGAGCACCCGGCGGGTGGCCTCGGCCCCCTGGGCGTCGGAGTAGTCGGTGGTCACCGAGGCCACCTCGGTGAGCCCGCGGCGCTCGGCCTCGGCACGCAGCGAGCGCATCCGGCGCCGGGTGTGGGCCAGTCCGGGCAGTCCGGCGATATGGGTGATCCGGCGGTGTCCGAGGCCGTGGAGATGGCCGACGATCGAAGCCATCGCGGCGGCGTCGTCCGCCCAGAGGTTGGAGATGCCGGGATGGGCGGGGGGTGCGGCGGCCGGGTCGTCGGTCATGGAGCCGATCACCACGGCGGGCAGGCCCAGTTCATCGAGCAGGTCCGGCCGCGGGTCGTCGTGGCAGGGATCGACGACGAGGACGCCATCCACCCGGTGCTCGGCCCACCAGCGGCGGTAGGTGGCGCACTCCGCGTCCAGGTCCTCCACCACCTGGAACAGCAGACCGAGACGGCGCGGGGAGAGCGCTTCCTGCACCCCGGAGACCAGTTGCAGAAAGAACGACTCGACGCCGAGGGTGCTGGCGGGCCGGGCGAGCACCAGGCCGACGGTGGCCGAGCCCTCACCGGACAGGGCCCGTGCGGCGGTACTGGCCTGCCAGCCGAGCTCCTCGGCCACGCGCCGGACCCGGTCGCGGGTGGCCGCCGAGACCCCGGGGCGGTCGTTCAGCGCGAAGGAGACCGCGCTCTCGGAGACCCCGGCGCGGCGGGCGATGTCCTTCATCGTGGGGCGTCGGGCCGGTGTCCGGCGCATGGGCTTCCTCCCGCTCCCCCGGACGGTGCCTTCCGGGGAGATCACTAAAGCGCTTGAGCTGGATGAAGACTAAAGCGCATTAGTTCGCGACGGAAGTCTTGACGCAACTCCCTTTCCGGGTGCAGTTTTTGATCCGCCCCCTCCCATCCCCTCCCATCCCTTCCTGCTCCCACCGGACTCACTCCGGCTCATCGAAGGAGCTCGTCGGCCATGCCCATATCCCGTAGAGCGACCGCCGCCATCCTCCCCCTGCTGCTCTCCTCCATGGCTCTGACCAGCTGCGACGGTGGTGATGGCGGAGGCGGATCCCGTGCGGACGGCAAGATCGAGGGAAAGATCCGCTTCCAGACCTGGAATCTCCGGGCCAACTTCAAGGACTACTTCAACGGTCTGATCGACGCTTTCGAGAAGAAGTACCCGGACGTCAAGGTCACCTGGCTGGATCAGCCCGCCGAGAACTACGCGGAAAAGCTCAGCGCGGACGCCGGATCGGGCAATCTCCCCGATGTGGTCAATGTGTCCCCCGACCTCGCGCATCCGCTGGCCAAGGCGGGGGTGCTGATGAACCTCGACCGGGAGAAGGTCAGTTCCCGTTACCGCTCCGAGTACACCCCCGAGGCATGGCGGGGCAACGCCCTCCCCGGTCTCGGCGGGACCTACGCCTTCCCCTGGTACCTCAACACCGGCCCGATGTTCTACAACAAGGCACTCTTCCGGAAGGCCGGGCTGGATCCGGCCGATCCGCCGCGCAGCTACGACGAACTGTTCAGCGCCGCGGACACCATGGCCCGGGCAACCGACGGTGAGGTGGCGACCCTCGCGGGCACCCCGTCCGTCGAGGACTTCGGCCGCTACGGCGTGCGGCTGATGAACGGCGACGCCACCGCCTTCACCTACAACGAGCCCGCGGGCGTGGAGCTGCTGACCCGGTACAAGAAGCTCTACGACAAGGGCGGACTGGACGGACAGGCACTCACCAACACCCCGGAGAAGGCCGGGCAGAAGTTCCTGGAGCAGAAGGTCGCGATGAACCCGGGCAGCGCCCATGACCTCGAGACCTTCAAACGGGACGCGCCCAGCCTCTACAAGAACCTCGGCATCACCGAGGCGCCCAACAACACCGGGAAGCCCAACATGTATGTGATGGGCCTGGCGGTGAAGGAGACCAGCGAGCACAAGGCCGCGGCCATCGCGTTCGCGCACTTCGTCACCGACCGGAAGAACCAGGAGTCCTTCGCGCACAAGGTGGCCATCTTCCCGAGCACCAGGGGATCACTGGACAAGCCCTACTGGACCCACGACGACGGCACCGACGAGAGCCGGGTGCGGGTCGCCTCCGCGAAGCTGCTCAAGGGCGCGGTGAACTACACACCCGTCGTGATGAGCGACGAGATGAAGACCGTGCTCCAGAACGAGGTGGCCAAGGCCCTCCAGGGCAAGAAGTCACCCAAGGAGGCGCTGGACGACGCGGTGGCGCAGAGCAACAAGCTGCTCCAGCAGGGTTAGGGGCACCGGATGCGCCGCCACTCCACCGCTCCCGCCTCGCGGACGCACCGGGCCGCGAGCCCCTGGCTCTTCCTGCTTCCCGGGCTCGCCGTGGTCACCGCGTTCACCCTCTATCCCTTTCTGACCACCGTCCACCAGGCGTTCACCGACACCCGGACCCTCACCGGCGGCTCCTGGGTGGGCCTGGAGAACTTCCGGACCATGCTGGACGACGAGCAGTTCACGGTGGGGCTGCGCAACAGCCTGCTGTACGTGGTGATGGTGGTGCCGTGCACCGTGCTGCTGCCGCTGCTGCTGGCCCTGCTGGTCCGCAAGCAGATCCCCGGTGTCACCTTCTTCCGGGCCGCCTTCTACACCCCGGTGGTGGCGTCGGTCGTGGTGGTCTCCCTGATCTGGGTGTGGATGCTGGACGACCGCGGCCTGGTCAACGGCATCCTCACCTTCCTCGGCGCGAGTCCCGTGGCGTTCCTCGGCGACCAGTGGCTGCTGCTGTTCAGCGCCATGGCGCTGACGGTCTGGAAGGGACTGGGCTACTACATGATCATTTACCTTGCCGCACTGGCGAACGTACCGCCCGAACTGCACGAGGCAGCCGCCGTGGACGGCGCGGGCGCGGTCCGCCGCTTCCTCAGCGTCACCGTCCCGGCCGTGCGCTCCACCATGGTGCTGGTCGGCGCACTCTCCTCGGTGGCCGCCTTCAAGGTGTTCTCCGAGGTCTATCTGCTGGCCGGACCCACCGGCGGCCCGGCCGGACAGGACACCACGCTCGTGATGCTGGTGCAGCGGGTGGGCACCGGACTGAACGGACGGGTGGGCTACGCCTCCGCGCTCTCGCTCGTCGTCTTCGCCATCACCCTCGTGCTGATGCTGCTGGTGCTGCGCGCCGACCGCCGGGAGGAGCCGACGTGAGACGTGCGTCCGGCTGGGAGAAGGCGCTGCGCTACCTGCTGCTGCTCGCCGTGCTGGCCCTGACCGTGGGTCCCTTCCTGTGGCAGCTGTCCACCTCGCTCAAGGGCACCACCGAGGACATCTACACCTCACCGCCCGCCTTCCTGCCCGAACACCCCACGCTCGACAACTACTCGGGCGTCGCGGACATCGTGCCGGTGTGGGACTACGCGCTGAACTCCCTCAAGGTGGCGGTGGCCAATGTGCTCACCAACTGCGTGGGCGCGGCGATGGCCGGATACGCGCTGGCGCGGCTGCGGTTCCGGGGCCGGAGGGCGGCCGGGCTGGCGTTCGTGATGGCGCTGCTGGTGCCCCTGGAGTCCATCATCATCGCCCAGTTCACCACCATGCGGGAACTGGAGCTCAACAACACCCTCACCGCCGTGGTGCTGCCGGGCGCGGTCAGCGCGCTGAACGTCCTGCTGATGCGCAACGCGTTCGCCGCCCTGCCGTACGAGGTCGAGGAGGCAGCGGTCATCGACGGGGCCAATGTGTGGCAGCGGTTCCTGCGGATCGGGCTGCCCTCGGTGAAGGGCACCCTGGCGGTGGTCGCCATCTTCGCCTTCATGGGTGCCTGGGACGACTTCCTGTGGCCGCTGATCGTGCTCTCCGACTCCGACAAGTTCACCCTGACCGTCGGGCTCAACTATCTGCACGGCACGTTCGCCAACAATCCACGGCTCGTCGCGGCGGGCACCATCATCGCGGTCGCCCCGCTGATCGTCATGTTCGCCTGTCTCCAGCGGTACTTCTTCCGTGGCGTCGGCGAGGGCGCCATCAAGGGCTGAAGGGATCGATCTTTCGTGCGCTTCGGCGTCAACTACACCCCCACGCGCGGCTGGTTCCACCACTGGCTGGACTTCGACCTCGACGAGGTCCGCGCCGATCTGGACTCCATCGCGGCCCTGGGGCTGGACCACATCCGGGTCTTCCCGCTGTGGCCGGTCTTCCACCCCAACCGCTCCCTGATCCGTCCGCGCGCGGTCGAGCAGCTGGTCCAGCTCGTCGACGCGGCGGCCGAGCGCGGTCTCGAGGTGAACGTGGACGGTCTGCAGGGCCATCTGTCCAGCTTCGACTTCGTCCCCTCGTGGACCACCACCTGGCACCGCCGCAACCTCTTCACCGATCCCGACGTGGTCCGGGCCCAGGCGGAGTACCTGCGCACGCTCGCCGCCGCGCTCGCCGACCGGCCCGCGTTCCTCGGGATGACCGTCGGCAACGAGATCAACCAGTTCTCCGCCGCGCCCCATCCCGACCCCGACCGCATCACCCCCGGACAGGCCGCGGCATGGCTGAGCGCAATGCTCGACGCCTGTGAGAAGGGGGCACCGGGACGGGCCCATCTGCACGCCTCCTACGACGCCGCCTGGTACCACGAGGACCATCCGTTCACCCCCGCCCACTCGGCCCGGCTCGGTGCCGCCACCGCCGTGCACTCCTGGGTGTTCAACGGCACCGCGCAGCGCCACGGGGCCGCGGGCGCCGCCACCGCACTGCACGCCGCGTACCTCATCGAGCTGTCCAAGGCGTGGGCGACGGACCCACACCGCCCGGTCTGGTTGCAGGAGGTCGGCGCGCCCGCGCCGCACATCCCGCCCGAGCGGGCCACCGCCTTCACCGCGGCCACGGTCGACCGGGCGCTGGACTGTCCCGATGTCTGGGGCGTGACCTGGTGGTGTTCGCACGACGTGGACCGTGGACTCGCCGACTTCCCCGAGCTGGAGTACGGGCTCGGGCTGCTCACCAACGACCGCCGGGTCAAGCCCGCCGGGCGGGCGCTCGCCCGGTGCGTCCGGGAGTGGCGGGAGCGGGTTCCCGCCCCGCGCACCACCGCGCTGGTGGCGGAGGTCGGGGAGGAGTCCGCCCGGGGACGTACGGGGTGCGCGCCGGGAGAGGTGTTCTTCGAAGCGTGGATGCGGGCCGCCGCGCGGGGACTGCGACCGGCCGTGGTGCTGGCCGAACGGGCCACGGACGCCGCGCACTTGGCGGCACGCGGTATCACGGAGGTGCTGACCGTCGACGCCCTGGGATGAACCGTCCACCACCAACTGACCTCCCAGCGAAGGAGTCCGGCGTGTACGACAGATCCATAGGACCCGAGACCGGGGCCGCCCGCCCCGGCCGCCGCCGTGTACTGGCCGTGGGCGCCGCCGCGGCGGCGGCCACCGCCCTTCCCCCGGCCGTCGCCGGCGCGGCCGGCCGAGCACGTGGTCGCACCGCCGCCGATCCGCGGCCGTACGCCTCGTACTGGTTCCCGGACAGCCTGCCCTCCGGCAGTCCGGCGGACGGTGTCGTCTGGCGCAGCCTGCTGGCGTGGACCCCGCGGTCCGATCCGGATCTCGCGTTCAACACCGCGACCGTCCCCCTGGCGTCCCGTTTCGCCCCGGTGGCGCCGAACACCACGGCGCGCACCGGTCAGGCACGGGTGTCCGCCCTGGCCGCGTTCGCCCCCACCGCGGGCAATCCCTCTCAGGGCTCCGCGACCGCCGACTTCTACGCGCTCACCCACTGGGCCTACCTGGATGAGCTGGTGTTCTGGGGCGGATCCTCGGGCGAGGGACTGATCCTCGCGCCCAACGCGCCCGTCGTGGACGCCGCGCACCGCAACGGGGTCCCCGTGCTCGGCACGGTCTTCCTGCCGCCGGTGGCCTACGGCGGGCAGCTGCGCTGGACGCGCGACCTGGTCCGGCGCGGGAGCGACGGCGGGTTCCCGGTCGCGGACAAGCTGATCGAGGTGGCGCGGACCTACGGTTTCGACGGCTGGTTCATCAACGCCGAGACCGACGGCGGCGACACCCGGCTGGCCACCGATATGAAGGACTTCCTGGGCCATCTGCGCGACCGCGCCGAGGGGCTGCGGGTCACCTGGTACGACGCGATGGTCGACAGTGGCGCGGTGCGCTGGCAGAACGCGCTCAACGACCGCAACTCCGCCTTCTTCCGCGCCTCCGGCACCATGTTCCTGAACTTCGCCTGGAGCGGGCCGGGACTGGCCTCCTCGGGACGGCTCGCGGAGGACCTCGGCCGCGGCCGCCATGAGCTGTGGGCCGGGATCGACGTGGAGTCCCGTGGCTATGACACCCCGGTGGACTG
The DNA here is from genome assembly GCF_056431485.1 of Streptomyces sp. NPDC045899. NCBI lineage: Bacteria > Bacillati > Actinomycetota > Actinomycetes > Kitasatosporales > Streptomycetaceae > Streptomyces > Streptomyces sp. NPDC045899. The sequence goes on along the minus strand of NZ_JBWKKP010000014.1, from coordinate 77,837 downwards.
GGACGCCGTCGTCCCGGCCGGCACCGCGCACACCACGTCCTACGGTTTCTACCGCCCGGAGTGGACCTGGGCCGGCCTCCCGCCGGGGCAGCGCGAACCGGGCGCCTTCCACGCTCGTGACGACCGCTTCTGGACCGGCGCCTCCCTCGATCCGTCTGCCCCGGGCAGCGGCACCGGAGGGTGGCGGGCGCCCGCCCTCTCCGTGGCGGACCGCTCCACCGTCACCGCCCTGCCGTTCGCCACCTCCTTCAACACCGGCCACGGGCTGCGCTGGTACGAGGAGGGCAAGGTGGTGTCGGACACCGCCTGGAACCATCTGGGACTCCAGGACCGGCTGCCCGGACGCCGCTGGGTGGTGCGCACCGGAGCCGCCCGCCCCGCCGTCACCTTCGACTTCGCCGACGCGTGGCGCGGTGGCAGCAGTCTGCTGGTGGACGGCGTCCTGGGCGCGCCGACCACTGTCGAGCTGCACTCGGTGCGGCTTCCGCTGTCCCCCGCCACCGTGGTGGAACTGGTCCATCGCGCCGACACCGGATCGGCCGCGGTCCGGGTGGAGCTTGCGGTGGCCGTCCGGGAGCCGGACGCGCCGGGTGACGCCTACGACTTCGTCCACATCCCCGCGGGCACCCTGCGCGCCGGCGGCGGCTGGACCACCGCGACCCTGCGGATCGGACGGCGGCTGCGCGGGCTCCGGGCAAAATCGGTGCGCGCCTTCGGGGTGCGGCTGACCGCGCCCGGCGGGGGCACCACCCGCTGGCGGCTGGGCGGGCTCGCCGTACGCGACGCGGCGCCCGTGGTTCCGGACGCGCCCGGAGCGCTGACGGTGACGGCGTCCCGGCCCGGCGCCGAGGCCGGCACGGCGGCGCTGCGACTGGCCTGGGGGCGCTCGTCCGGGGCTGTACGCCACTACGAGCTGCACCAGGTGCTGCCGGACGGGGACCGGCGCTTCCTCGGCGGTACGTGTGGCACCGCCTTCTACGTTCCCGCGCTGCGCCGGGCGGACGGCGAGACCGCGTCCCGGATCGATGTCCGGGCCGTGGACGAGCTGTTCTCCTCCTCCCGGCGCTCCTCCGTCTCGTTCGCCTGGTAGTCCCCCGTCCGCGTTCCCGCAGCCAAGGAGTACCGCCCCATGCACAGCGACCGTGCCGTCACCGAAGCCCGGCTGAAGCGCGTCCTGGAGGAGCGCATCCGCCCGGCGGTGTACCCGGAGTCCGTACCGCTGGAGACCGGCATCTGGAACGCCCCGGGCGAACCGGTGCCCGTGGCCGAGGGGCTGGCCGCCCCCCGCGGCCCCATCGAGGTCGGCGCGGCCTGGGGGCCACCGTGGGGCACCAGCTGGTTGACGGTGCGCGGAACGGTGCCGGAGGCGTGGGCGGGCCGGACCGTGGAAGCCGTGCTGGACCTGGGCTTCGACGAGAACATGCCGGGATTCCAGTGCGAGGGGCTGGTCTACCGGCCGGACGGCTCCCCGGTGAAGGGGCTCAACCCGCGCAACCAGTGGGTGCGGGTGGGGGCCCCGGTGGCGGGCGGCGAGGAGGTGGTGCTGCACATCGAGGCCGCCTCCAATCCGGTCCTGCTGGACTACCACCCCTTCGTGCCGACCCAGCTGGGCGATCCGGCCACGGCGGGCAGCGAACCGCAGTACCGGCTGGCCCGGATGGACCTCGCCGTGTTCGACACGACGGTGTGGGAGCTGGTTCAGGACCTCGAGGTGCTGGGCGAGCTGATGGCGGAGCTCTCGCCCGACGCCCCGCGCCGCTGGGAGATCCTGCGCGCGGTCGAACGGGCCCTGGACGCCGTGGACCTGCAGGACGTGGGCGGTACGGCGGCCCGCGCCCGGGAGCATCTGGCGGAGGTGCTGGCGTCCCCGGCCCATGGCTCGGCGCACCGGATCAGCGCGGTGGGCCATGCCCATATCGACTCGGCGTGGCTGTGGCCGCTGCGGGAGACGGTGCGCAAGGTGGCCCGGACCACCGCGAACATGACGGCGCTGCTGGAGGACGAGCCGGACTTCGTCTACGCGATGAGCCAGGCGCAGCAGTTCGCCTGGCTCAAGGAGCACCGGCCGGAGGTGTACGCCCGGGTCAAGAAAGCCGTGGCCGAGGGCCGGTTCGTCCCGGTGGGCGGGATGTGGGTGGAGTCGGACACCAATATGCCGGGGTCGGAGGCGCTCGCCCGGCAGTTCGTGCACGGCAAGCGGTTCTTCCTGGAGGAGTTCGGGATCGAGACCGAGGAGGTGTGGCTGCCGGACACCTTCGGCTACTCGGCCGCGCTGCCGCAGCTGGTGAAACAGGCGGGGGCGAAGTGGTTCCTCACCCAGAAGATCTCCTGGAGTCAGACCAACGCCTTTCCCCATCACACCTTCTGGTGGGAGGGGCTGGACGGCACCCGGGTGTTCACCCACTTCCCGCCGATCGACACCTACAACGCACAGCTGTCCGGCAAGGAGGTCGCGCACGCGGTCCGCAACTTCCGGGAGAAGGGGTCGGCGGGACGTTCGCTGGCTCCCACCGGCTGGGGCGACGGCGGCGGTGGCACCACCCGCGAGATGGTGGCCCGGGCCAAACGGCTGGCGGATCTGGAGGGTTCGGCCACGGTCGTCTTCGAACGTCCGTCGGCGTTCTTCGAGAAGGCCCGGGAGGAGTACGGACACGCCCCGGTGTGGATGGGCGAGCTCTATCTGGAGCTGCACCGGGCGACGCTGACCAGCCAGGCCAGGACCAAGCGGGGCAACCGGCGCGCCGAGCACCTGCTGCGCGAGGCCGAGCTGTGGGCGGCGACGGCGGCGGTGCGGACCGGGTTCCGCTACCCGTACGAGGAGCTGGACCGGCTGTGGAAGACGGTGCTGCTGCACCAGTTCCACGACATCCTGCCGGGGTCCTCGATCGCCTGGGTGCACCAGGAGGCGGAGCGCACCTACGCCCGCGTCGCCGAGGAGCTGGAGGGGATCGTCGCGGAGGCGCTCACCGCGCTGGCCGGGGACGGTGACACGGAGCTGGTGTTCAACGCGGCGCCACACCGGCGGGCCGGGGTTCCGGCGGGCGGCGCGGCACCGGCGCGGCCGGGCCCGGACGACGCCCCGGCGCACAGCGCCCCGCGCGAGGGCGGCGGCTTCGTCCTCGACAACGGACTGCTGCGGGTCGGCATCGACGGCCACGGGCTGGTGGTCTCGGTGTACGACCTCGTCGCGGACCGCGAGACAGTGGCCCCCGGAGAGGCGGCCAACCTCCTCCAACTGCACCCGGACTTCCCGAATATGTGGGACGCGTGGGACGTCGACCACTTCTACCGGAACACGGTCACCGATCTCCGGGACGTCCGGGAGCTGGCGTGGGTGGACGGTTCGGTGCGGGTGGTGCGCGTCTTCGGCTCCTCCCGGGTGGAGCAGCGGCTCACACTCCCCGCGGGCGAACGGCGGCTGGAGATCGACACCGAGGTGGACTGGTACGAGACGGAGAAGTTCCTCAAGGCGGCCTTCCCGCTGGACCTGCGCAGCGACCGGATCGCCGCCGAGACGCAGTTCGGCCATCTCCACCGGCCCACACACACCAACACCAGCTGGGACGCGGCGAAGTTCGAGGCGTGCCAGCACCGCTTCGTCCAGGTGGAGGAGCCGGGGTGGGGCACCGCACTGGTCAATGACGCGACCTACGGCTACGACGTCACGCGTACCGCGCACACCACGACCGTCCGGCTGTCGCTGCTGCGCGCCCCGCGCTTCCCGGATCCGCACACCGACCAGGGGACGCACCGCTTCCGCTACGCGCTGGTGCCGGGCGCGACGATCGGGGACGCGGTGCGGGAGGGGTACCGGATCAATCTGCCCGAGCGTCGGGTGCCGGGCGCCGCGGCCGTGTCGCCGCTGGTGTCGGTGGCGGACGACGCCGTGGTGGTGACGGCGGTCAAACTGGCAGATGACGGCAGTGGCGATGTGGTGGTGCGGCTGTACGAGTCGCGGGGCGGCCGGGCGCGGACCCGGCTGACCCCCGGATTCCCGCTGTCCGGCGCCGTGTTCTGCGATCTGCTGGAGCGGCCGACCGGTCCGGCCGCCCCCGAGGGTGCGGACTTCCCGCTGGTGCTGGGCCCGTTCGAGATCGTCACCCTGCGTATCTCCCGCACCACCGAGTGAAATAATGTGATGCACATCACATAATCGAGGGAGGGTCGCAGCACAGCGCCACGCGGCCCTCTTTCCGGGTCAACTCCCTCTTGTTGTGGCCGAATCGGGCCCCTTATCTTTGGCGCGCCCGGCAGTCGCCGCACCGGCATCAGGAGAAGGAGCCGTCCATGCCCTTACGGGGACGCCACCGCCGTCCGAAGCCCCACCGCATCTCCCGCGCCTCGCTGAGCGTGACGGCGGGCGGCGCCGGACTCGCGCTGCCACTGGTCGGCGCCACGGGCGCGCACGCGGCCTCGGAGGGCACCTGGGACAAGGTCGCCCGGTGTGAGTCCACGAGCACCTGGGACATCAACACCGGCAACGGCTTCTACGGCGGACTCCAGTTCACCCAGAGCACCTGGAAGGCGTACGGCGGCACCGCGTACGCGGCACGGGCCGATCTGGCCACCAAGGACCAGCAGATCGCCGTCGCGGAGAAGGTCCTCGACGCCCAGGGGCCCGGTGCCTGGCCGGTCTGCTCCGGCAAGGCCGGGCTGAACCGGGACGCCGCCGAGCCCCGGAGCGCTCCCGAGACCCTCAAGGCGGCCGCGCGGCAGACCCGGGAGACCGAGCGGAAGCAGCCCCCGCACAGCAAGCCCACACCCACCCGGCTGCCCGGCCAGGCGCCGTCCGGCTCCGGCCGCTATGTGGTGGTCGGCGGAGACTCGCTCTCCGGGATCGCCGACGATCACAACGTGCGCGGCGGCTGGCGGACCCTGTACGAGACCAACCGGCAGACCATCGGCGACGATCCGGACCTGATCCATCCCGGTCAGAAGCTGGCCCTGAGCGGCAGCGGCAGAGCCGCACCCGAGAGATCCGCCCCGAAGACGGACACCACGCCGAAGGCCAAGCCCAAGCCGAAGCCCGAGACCCATCACAAGGCCAAGCCCAAGCCGCAGCCGGAGAAGCAGCACCCCAGCCGCCAGCGGTCCGCCGCCAAGCCCGCCACCGGTGCCGGGTTCAGCGTGCCGGTCAGCGGAGTCACCCCGACCACGGCGTACCGCGCCGCCGGGTCCAGCTGGTCCAGCGGACACCACACCGGCGTGGACTTCCCCGTGGGCGTGGGCACCTCGGTGAAGGCCGTCAGCACCGGCCGGGTGGTCTCGGCGGGCTGGGCCGACGCCTACGGGTACGAGGTCGTCATCCGGCATCCGGACGGCCGGTACAGCCAGTACGCCCATCTCTCCCAGCTGTCGGTGCGGGCGGGCCAGAGTGTCAACGGCGGTCAGCAGATCGGCCGTTCCGGCTCCACCGGCAACACCACCGGTCCGCATCTGCACTTCGAGATCCGCACGGGCCCCGGCTACGGATCCGACATCAACCCGCTGGCCTATCTGCGCGCCCACGGCGTCCGGATCTGAGGCGGGACGCCGGTCAGGAGGCCCCGTACACCGGCTGAGGGGGCTCGGCGGCGGAGAGCAGCTCCGTCACGGCCTCCCCCGCCCCGGCGGGGGTCCAGCGGGCGCCCTTGTCGGCGGTCGGCCCCCGGCGCCAGCCGTCCATGACGGTGATGCGCCCGCCATCGGCCTCGAAGACCCGGCCGGAGACCCCGGCGCAGGCAGCGGAACCGAGCCAGACCACGAGCGGTGAGACGTTCGCGGGAGCCATCGCGTCGAAGGCACCGGGCCGGTCGGGGGCGGCCATGGTGTCGGCGAAGGTGGCCTCCGTCATCCGGGTGCGGGCCGCCGGGGCCACCGCGTTCACCTGCACGCCGTAGCGCTCCAGTTCGGCCGCGGCGACCAGGGTGAGGCCGAGGATCCCGGCCTTGGCCGCCGCGTAGTTGCCCTGGCCGACACTGCCCATCAGCCCCGCGCCGGAGCTGGTGTGGATCACCCGGGCAACCGGTGCGCGCCCGGCCTTGCTCTCGGCGCGCCAGTGCGCGGCCGCGTACCGCAACGGCAGGAAGTGGCCGGTGAGATGGACCCGGATCACCGCGTCCCAGTCGTCCTCCCCGAGGTTGACGAGCATCCGGTCGCGGAGGAAACCGGCGTTGCTGACGAGGGTGTCGAGACGGCCGTAGACGTCGAGGGCGGTGGCGATCAGGGAGGCCGCACCGCCGGCCGACGCGATGTCCCCGGTGTGGACGACGGCCTCGCCGCCGCCGGCCCGTATCTCCGCCACCACCTCCTGGGCCGGGTCCGCCGACCGTCCGGCGCCGTCGGGCCCCGCGCCGATGTCGTTGACGACGACCTTCGCGCCCTCGGCGGCGAACGCGAGCGCGTGGGCGCGGCCGAGGCCGCGGCCCGCTCCGGTGACCACGGCGACGCGTCCCTGGCACAGTCCGCTCATCTCACTCCTCCTGGGTGGTGATGCCCTCGGTGGGGCCGGATGGGGTGGCGTCCGCTGCCGCGTTCGCCGTGGCGGCGTCGAGGAAGACCGGGCGCTCCCCGCCACCGTGCACGGCGAGGCTCGCCCCGGTGATGTAGCGGGCGAGCCCGGAGGCGAGGAAGACACAGGCGTCACCCGCCTCGGCGGGTTCGGCCAGCCGTCCGAGCGGCACGGTGCGCCCGACGGCTGCGATCCCGTCCGCGTCCCCGTAGTGCAGATGCGACCGTTCGGTGCGGACCATGCCGAGGACGAGGGTGTTGACCCGCACCGCCGGAGCCCATTCCACGGCAAGGGTGCGGGCCAGGTTCTCCAGGCCCGCCTTGGCGGCACCGTAGGCCGCCGTACCCGGTGACGGCCGGGTGCCGCTGACGCTCCCGACCATCACGATCGATCCACCGGTCTCCTGACGGCACATCAGCCCGTAGGCGGCCAGGGCGACGGTCATGGGCGCGGTCAGATTCAGCTCCAGCACCCGGGCGGCACGGCGCGGACCATCGGCGGCGATCAGACCGTAGGGACTGCCTCCGGCGTTGTTGACCAGCAGGTCGAGGTGTCCGTGGGTGTCGCGCAGCGCACGGAAGAAGCCCTCGACGGCGTCGGGGTCCCGTACGTCGAGCGGCTGGAAACGCGCGGTGCGCCCGGCGGCCCGCACCGGCCCGCCGGGGGCGCGGCGGGCACAGACCACCACCTCGGCCCCCGCGGTGAGCAGGGAACGGGCGATACCGGCACCCACCCCGCGCGTTCCTCCGGTGACCACGGCGACCTGCCCGGCGAGGTCGATGGTGACGGCCACACGACACCTCCCGCTGCGCGCTGGGCGCTGCTACCTTCTCGCCTAACAAATGTTTGGTGGAAAGGTAGCGGATCTGCTCATGGGTGTCTCCACCACCGCCCCGGAAGCGGGCGTAGCCGTCGTCACCGTGGACTTCCCGCCCGTCAACGCCCTTCCCGTGCACGGCTGGTACGCGCTGGCCGCCGCCATGCGCGGCGCGGGCGCCGACCCCGCGGTGCGCTGTGTGGTCCTCACCGCCGAGGGCCGGGGGTTCAACGCGGGCGTGGACATCAAGGAGATGCAGCGCACCGAAGGACACCAGGCGCTCCTCGGCGCCAACCGGGGCTGCGCCGAGGCATTCGCCGCGGTCTACGACTGCCCGGTGCCGGTCGTCGCGGCCGTGCAGGGTTTCTGTCTCGGCGGCGGTATCGGTCTGGTGGGCAACGCGGACGCCGTCGTGGCGAGCGAGGACGCGGAGTTCGGACTGCCGGAGCTGGACCGCGGCGCGCTGGGCGCGGCCACCCATCTGGCCCGGCTGGTGCCACAGCATCTGATGCGGGCGCTGTACTACACCGCGCGTACCGCCACCGCCGAGGAGTTGCACCGGCACGGTTCGGTGTGGCGGGTGGTGCCGCGCACCGGTCTGCGTGCCGCGGCGCTGGACCTGGCGCGGGAGATCGCCGCCAAGGACGGTGAACTGCTGCGGCTGGCCAAGGCGGCCATCAACGGGATCGATCCGGTCGATGTGCACCGCAGTTACCGCTTCGAACAGGGCTTCACCTTCGAGGCCAACCTCGGCGGACTGTCCGACCGGCACCGCGACGCCTTCCTGGCGCGGGGCGGTGAGCGGCGGTGAGCCCGGGCCTGGACAAGCGGATGAGCGCGGCGGAGGCGGTCGGCCGGATCGAGAGCGGGATGACGGTCGGCATCGGCGGCTGGGGTTCCCGGCGCAAGCCGATGGCGCTGGTACGGGCCCTGCTGCGGACCGATGTCACCGATCTGACGGTGGTCTCCTTCGGCGGGCCGGACGTGGGGCTGCTGGCCGCCGCCGGGAAGATCCGCAAGCTGGTGACCGCGTTCGCCACCCTGGACTCGATCCCCCTGGAGCCGAACTTCCGGGCGGCGCGCGAGAACGGCACCCTCGAACTGGTGGAGCTGGACGAGGCGATGGTCATGTGGGGGCTGACCGCCGCGGTGCACCGGCTGCCCTTCCTGCCCGTCCGCGCGGGTCTCGGCTCGGACGTGATGACGGTCAACCCCGGCCTGCGGACGGTCCGTTCCCCCTACGAGGACGGCGAGGAGCTGGTGGCGGTACCGGCGCTGCGGCTGGACGTGGCGCTGGTGCACCTCAACCGCGCCGACGCCGCGGGCAACGGTCAGTGCCTGGGACCGGACCCGTACTTCGACGACCTGTTCTGCGAGGCGGCCGGGTACGCCTACCTCTCGTGCGAACGCGTCGTCGACACCGCCGGGTTCGCGGCGGCGGGCGGACCGGGGACCTTGCTGGTCGCCCGGCACAGCGTGGCCGGTGTGATCGAGGCGCCGCACGGCGCCCACTTCACCTCCTGCGTCCCGGACTACGGACGTGATGAGGCGTTCCAGAGCGCGTACGCCAAGGCCGCGGCCGACCCCGGGGCGTGGCGGGAGTTCGCCGCGCGCTTCCTGTCCGGGGACGAGGCCGCGTACCGGGCGGCGGTGGCGGAGTTCGGGAGGGAAGGCCGATGACCGGTCAGGTGAGCCGGGCCGAGTACTGCGTGGTGGCGTGCGCGGAGGCGTGGCGGGGCGACGGGGAGATCCTGGCCGCCCCGATGGGTGTGGTGCCCCGGATCGGCGCCCGGCTGGCCAGACTCACCTTCGAGCCGGGGCTGCTGCTGACCGACGGCGAGGCGATGCTCGTCGGCGACGATCCGGAGGTGGTGGAGGGCTGGCTGCCGTACCGCCGCCACCTGGCGCTGGTCGCCGGCGGCAAACGCCATGTGATGATGGGCGCGAGCCAGCTCGACCGCCACGGCAACCAGAACATCTCATGCGTCGGTGACTGGAAGCGGCCCCGGCGGCAGCTGCTCGGAGTGCGCGGTGCACCCGTCAACACCCTCAACAACCCCACGAGTTACTGGGTGCCGCGGCACTCCCGGCGGGTGTTCGTGGAACGCGTGGACATGGTGTGCGGTGTCGGACACGACCGGGCGGCGGCGGCCGGGCCGTCGGCGAGCCGCTTCCACGAGCTGCGCCGCGTGGTGACCGATCTCGCCGTCCTCGACTTCGCCACGCCCGACCGCACCTTGCGGGTGCGCTCGCTGCATCCGGGGGTCACCGCCGGGCAGGTGCGGGAGGCCACCGGCTTCCCGCTGACCGTGGCCGACGACGTCCCCCGCACCCGTGAGCCGAGCGCGGCCGAGCTGCGGCTGATCCGGGAGGTCATCGATCCGGAGGGGCTGCGCGGGCGGGAGGTGCCGTCCTGATGGACACCGCGCTGACCGCGCTCGCCGGAGTCCGCCACCCGATCGTCCAGACCGGGATGGGGTGGGTCGCCGGGCCCCGGCTGGTCTCGGCGGTGGCCGAGGCCGGGGCGCTGGGCATCCTCGCCTCCGCCACCATGTCCCCTGACCGGCTGCGGGCCGCGGTGCGGGAGGTCGCCTCGCGCACCGACGCGCCCTTCGGCGTCAATCTGCGGGCCGACGCGGGGGACGCCGGGGAACGGGTGCGGATCATCATCGAGGAGGGCGTCCGGGTGGCGTCCTTCGCGCTGGCCCCCACCCGGGAGCTGATCACCCGGCTGAAGGACGCGGGGGTGGTCGTCATCCCGTCGGTCGGCGCGCGGCGGCACGCGGAGAAGGTGGCGGCCTGGGGCGCGGACGCGGTGGTGGTGCAGGGCGGCGAGGGCGGCGGCCACACCGGCGAGGTGGCCACCAGTGTGCTGCTCCCCCAGGTCGTGGACGCGGTGGACATCCCGGTGGTGGCCGCGGGCGGTTTCCACGACGGCCGGGGTCTGATCGCCGCGCTCGCCTACGGGGCGGCCGGGGTCGCGATGGGCACCCGCTTCCTGCTGACCTCCGACAGCACGGTGCCGGATGCCGTGAAGGCCCGCTACCTGGCCGCCGCGGTCACCGATGTCACCGTCACCACGGCGGTCGACGGGCTGCCGCACCGGATGCTGCGCACCGAACTGGTCGACGCCCTGGAACGCTCCGGACGCGCCACCGCCCTCGTCCGCGCCGTACGCCACGCCGCCGCCTTCCGCCGGCTGTCCGGGACGGGCTGGGTACGGATGGCGCGCGACGGGCTGGCCATGCGCCGTGGCCGGGAGCTCACCTGGAGCCAGGTGCTGCTGGCCGCCACCACCCCGATGCTGCTCAAGGCGGCGATGGTGGACGGCAGGACCGACACCGGAGTGATGGCCTCGGGCCAGGTGGCGGGGGTGATCGCCGATCTGCCCTCCTGCGCGGAACTGGTGGACCGGGTGATGGCACAGGCCGAGGCGGTACGCGCCCGGCTGCCAGCCTAGGACAGGGCCTGGTCGCCGGGCCCGGCACCACCGGGCGGGAGCGGTCGTACAGTGGGGAGAAACGCGTGACGGCGCCGTGTGCCGCCGCCGCGCCGGGGCCCGGTGGACCGGGCACCACCGGCCACACCAGGACACGGGTATCGGAGGCCGTGATGGCCGACCCGAAGGGTTTCCTCACCACACCCCGCCGCCTTCCGCCACGCCGCCCCGTGGCCGAGCGGGTGCGGGACTGGGACGAGGTCTACGAGCGGGGCGGGCTGCTGCCGATCATCGGTGCCCAGGCGGACCGCTGCATGGACTGCGGGATCCCGTTCTGTCACCAGGGATGTCCGCTGGGCAACCTCATCCCGGAGTGGAACGACCTGGTCTCACGGGACGACTGGGCGCGGGCGATCGAGCGGCTGCACGCCACGAACAACTTCCCGGAGTTCACCGGGCGGCTGTGCCCGGCCCCGTGCGAGAGCGCGTGTGTGCTCGCCATCAACCAGCCCGCGGTCACCATCAAGAACGTCGAGGTCGCCATAGCCGACCGGGCGTGGGAGAGCGGCCGCGTCCCGCACCGGCCCCCGGAGCGGCTGACCGGCCGGACCGTCGCGGTGATCGGTTCGGGTCCCGCGGGTCTCGCCGCGGCCCAGCAGCTGACCCGGGCAGGGCACACGGTGGCGGTGTACGAGCGGGACGACCGGGCGGGTGGTCTGCTGCGCTACGGCATCCCCGCGTTCAAGATGGAGAAGCACCACCTGGACCGGCGGCTGGCCCAGATGAGCGCGGAGGGCACCAAGTTCCGCACCGGGGTGGGGGTGGGTACCGATCTGGACGCCGCCGAGCTGAGGGCGCGCTATGACGCCCTGGTGATCGCGGTGGGCGCGCGGGCCTGGCGGGAGCTGCCGGTGCCGGGCCGGGAGCTGGCAGGGATCCACCAGGCGATGGAGTTCCTGCCGATGGCCAACCGGGTGCAGGAGGGCGACTATCTCCGGCCGCCGATCACCGCCGAGCACAAGCACGTCGTCATCGTCGGCGGCGGGGACACCGGCGCCGACTGCCTGGGCACCGTCCTGCGGCAGGGCGCCGCCTCGGTGACCCAGCTGGACATCCACCCCCGGCCGGGCGACGAGCGGGACGAGGGCGAACCCTGGCCCACCTATCCCAAGATCTACCGGATGTCAGCGGCACACGAGGAGGCGCGGGAGCTCGCCGCCGCCCCGGAGGCGGATGTGGACGCCCGGGTGTTCTCGGCCACCACCGTCCGCTTCGAGGGCACCGCACCGGACGCGACGCGCCCGCACGGCAGTGTCCGGGCGCTGCGGCTGGTCGGGGCGGAGTGCGAGGGGCGGCCGGAGCCGGGCGGCGAGCGGGTGCTCCCGGCCGATCTGGTGCTGCTCGCCCTGGGGTTCCGCGGTCCGGAGCACGACGGGCTCTTCGACCAGCTCGGGCTGACGGCCGACGCCCGGGGGAACATCGCCCGTGACGCGGACTTCCGCACCGGGACGGACGGGGTCTTCGTGGCCGGGGACGCGGGCCGCGGCCAGTCGCTGATCGTCTGGGCGATCGCCGAGGGGCGGTCGGCCGCGGCGGCCGTGGACCGCTATCTGACGGGGTCCACGACGCTTCCGGCGCCGGTCGGAGCGGGCGACCGACCGCTCACGGCGTAACGCCCGGCCGCCCGCGACCGGGCCCGGCACCACCGATGGCGCGATGTCTCCGTGCTGCGGAGCGGCACCCGGAATACTGGCGTCCATGATCTCGCAGCCGCTCACGACCCTCGCCGACGGAGTCCACCTGTGGTCGCCCACCCCGAGCACCGGATGGGGGCTGGCCAACTGCGGTCTGATCGTCTCCCCCGACGGCGAGGCCGCCTGGGTGGACACCCCCTACGACCGCCGGATGGCGCTGGACTTCCTGGAGCGCAGCCGGACCCTGCTGCCCGGGGGCGGCCGGATCGGACGGGTGATCGTCACCCATGCCAACGGTGACCACCTCTGGGGCGCGGAGGTGCTGCCGGACGACCCGGAGGTCGTGGCCACCCGAGAGGCGCTCGGCCATATCGCCTGGGAGCCCGCACCACGGCAGTTGCACGCCCTGGTGCACGGCGGCGATCCGGAGACCCCGCTCGGCTGGTACCTCAAACGCCACTTCGGACGCTTCGACTGGTCCGCCACCGATGTGGTCGAGCCGACCCTGACGTTCACCGGTGAACTCGACCTGCGCGTCGGCCAGGTACCGGTCCAGCTGTTCGCCCTGCCCTCCGCGCACACCACCGGCGATCTGATCGCCTATCTGCCGCGCCAGCGCGTGGCATTCACCGGCGATGTCATCTTCGCCTCCGGCCCGGAGGACCCCGGTGACCACCCGGTGCACTGGGCGGGACCGCTCGGCCAGGTGATCGCCGCCTGCGAACGGGTGCTGGCCACCGGGGCGGAGATCATCGTCCCCGGCCACGGCCCGGTGCTCGACCCCGAGGGCGTCCGCGCCCATATCCGCTATCTCGAACACCTCCGGGACCGCGCCCACCAGCTGCACTCGGCCGGGGTCCCCGCCCTTGACGCGGCCCGCGCGCTCATCGCCGAGAACACCTTTCCGCTGCTGGGACTGCCCGAGCGCATGGTCATCACGGTGGCCACCGAATACCGCCACCTGGAGGGCGCGGCGGACGGTCCGGACATCCTCGCCGTGATGGCCGATCTCGCCCAGGTCGCCTGGGAGCGCCGGGACATGACGGTGGCGGACTGACACCGGCCGTCCCGTCCGACGAGCCGTCCCGGACGGATCCGGGCCGCCGTCAGGGGCCGTGGAGTTCGGTCTCCCACGGCTCGAACGGCGGCTCGACCCGGTAGCCCGGGTCACAGTGGGCGCGGATCCACTGGGCGGCCCGGGCCTGCGCCTCTCCGTCGTTCAGCACCTGCCCGTCCTCGTCGATCTCCAGGACGTTGCCGTAGATCGCGAAGACCTGCTCCAGGGCGGAGCCGTACCGGAAGAGGGCCGGCCGGTAGTCGACACCGTCGAGCAGCTCGGTGTCGAGGGTGCCGTTCGCGAGGTAGAAGGCGAAGAACCGGAGCGAGGCGCGGACATCGGCGGGAAGGTGTGGCATCCGCCCATCATGCGGATCCGCCGCGTGGCCCCCGGCCCGGGGGTCCCGACGCCGCGTCGATCACCTCGTCCAGGACGTCACGCGAGCGGACCAGATCGCCGATCATCCGGTCGATGCGGTCCCGTTCCCCGACGAGTTCCTCGACCAGCCGCTGGGTGGCGATCTCGGACGGGCCGCCGTCCCCGTCCCGCATACAGGGCAGCAGCCGGGCGATCTTCGCACTGTTCAGCCCGGCGGCCAGCAGCTCCTGGACGTGGACGACCCGGTCGACGGCCCATTCGCCGTACTCGCGGTGGCCACCGGGGGTGCGCTCGGCCCGCAGCAGACCCTGCTGTTCGTAGTAGCGCAGCGACCGCTCGCTCACCCCGCTGCGCCGGGCCAGTTCACCGATGCGCATACCCCGCCTCCCACACCGCCGCCCGACGCACGGCTGACGTCCGGCGACTTGAATCTGACAGCGATGTCAGCTTCTACCGTACCGGCATGACGCACACACCAGCCCGGTCCCCGCTCTTCAGCCCTGCCCGTCTCGGCCCGCTCCATCTGCCCAACCGCCTGGTGATGGCACCGCTGACCCGCAACCGGGCCGGAGCCGACGGGGTGCCGGGCCCCATGATGACGGCGTACTACGCACAACGCGCCGACGCGGGGCTGATCATCGCCGAGGCGGCCACCCCGAACGCCGTGGGGCAGACCTATCCGAACATCCCCGGGATCCACACCGCCGCGCAGGTGGCCGGTTGGCGGCGGGTGACCGACGCGGTACGGGCCGCCGGTGGCCGGATGTTCCTGCAACTGCAGCACGGGGGACGGGTCGGCCACCCCGACACCCATGGCATGACGCCCGTCGCTCCCTCCCCGGTCCCGCTCCCGGAGACGGTGCACACCCCGCGGGGGCGTCAGCCCGCTGTGGCGCCGCGCGAGATGACCACCGATGACATCCGCTTCACCGTGGCCGACTTCGCCGCCGCGGCGCGCAACGCCGTCGACGCCGGGTTCGAGGGCGTCGAGGTGCACTCGGCAAACGGCCACCTCCTCCACCAGTTCCTGTCCCGGAACACCAACCACCGCACGGACGGCTACGGCGGCCCGGTGTCCGGACGCATCCGCTTCACGGTGGAGGTGGTGCGGGCCGTCGCCGAGGCGATCGGCCCGGAGCGGACCGGTCTGCGCGTCTCCCCCGGGAACACCGTCAACAGCATCGAGGAGGGTGACACCGGGGCGATCTACCCGGCGCTGGTCCAGGAGCTGTCGGAAGCCGGACTGGCCTATCTGCACCTGGTGTTCGCCGACCTCGGCCGGCCGCTCCACCGGGAGATCCGGCGTATGTGGCCGGGCATCCTCATCGCCAATCCGGCTCTGGGGAGGGGGCCGTTGCCCGCCGACGGCGGCCGTCACGCGGGCGAACGGCTGCTGACCGCGGGAGCCGATCTCATCGCGCTCGGCCGCGCGTTCATCGCCAACCCCGATCTGGTCACACGGCTGCGCCTCGGCGCTCCCCTCAATCCGGTCCGGGACCGCTACGCGATGTACACGGGGGGCGCGACCGGCTACCTCGACTACCCGACGCTCGCGAGCACTGCGGGCGACACCGTGTCACCGTGCGGGGTGGCGCCCTGAACCGAGTGGCGGACACCGAGGACGCCGCCCGGGGCGGCACTCCCGTTGTCGTACCCCGCCGATAGCGTATGTGGTGCGGGGGAAGAAGACAGGCCACCTGCCGAGGGAGCGTCATGCTCCCCGTCCGGTCGGTCCTGTCCTGGTTCCCCGCGCCCTGTGAGTGCCGAGGAGAGGACCAGGCCAGATGACCGGTTTGCCGCACCGACCCGCGTTCGGGCCGTTGCTCGACCGCGGCCGTCCGCAGGACGTGGGGGCGCTGCTCGAGCGGACACCGGATCTGCTGAAGCCGGTGGTGACATCTGGCGAGCGGATCCCGGCGGCGCTGGTGGACGCGGTGGTGGCCGACGGCGGGCGGTGGCTGGAGCTGCTGGCCGGGAACCACGACGCGACCGCGGCCGATCCGGCGCTGCGGGCACGGCTCGCGGCGTCCGGGCATCCGCTGGTGGCGGCCCGGGCGGTCCACGACGACGCCTGGACGCTGACCGAGCTGCGCACCCTGCTGGCGGCGGCGGACCCGGCCGACCGCCTCTGGTTCGACAAGCCGGGCGCGGCGGCCGGGCTGCTGATGGTGCGCCCTTCCCCGGCCGGTCACCGGCGGCTCGCCCTGCGGGCCGCGGTGGTCTCCCCGTTCCCCGACGTGGTGGCGCACGCGCTGGACACCCTGCTGCCCGTCGGAGCGCTGACGCGTGGCGAGTCGCTGCGGGGCCTGCTCTCCGTCATCACCCACGGCGGCCCGGCCCGGCTGGCGGCGCTGCTGGACGCGGGGGGCCCGGAGGACGAGGAGACCGTCCGGCTGGGCCGCGCAGCCGTGGCCGGTCCGGAGGGTGTGGAGGCGCTGCGCGCCGCCGTGGCGGCCGCCGAGGGTCCGGCCGGGCTGCTGGACGAGGTCTACGACCCGGCGGAGAGCGTGCCGGAGGCACTGGGGCTGCGCACCGGACTGGACTGGGCGGGCCTGGTGCGCGCGCACCGCTCCCGGCCACTGGCACCGGGCGTGGTGGCCGCGCTCGTCACCAGGGACGAGTGCCCCGCCGAGGCACTGCCGGTGCTGTGCTCGGGACACCCCGACGCCGCGAAGCTGCTGACGGACCTCAGCCGGCCGGTGCCGCTCACCGTGCTCGACGCGCTGCCCGCCAAGGACACCCGGAAGCTGCTCCCTCCGCTGGTGCGCGAGGGGCTCGGCCGGACCGTGTCCGCCGATGATCTGCTGGGGCTGCGCCCGGCGATGGCTGCGCTGGCCCCCGTCCTTCCGGTGACGGCGACCCGTGAAGGGCGGGAGCGCGCCGCGGAGTTGACGGAGAAGCTGACGGCCCTGGTGGCGGAGAAGCTGGGCGACCAGGTGGCCGCCTGGCGTGTGGTGCGGGCGCGTCTCGCCCGGTTCCGCGGCACCGTGGCCGAATTGCTGGACGACGCCGTGGCCAGGGCGGCGCGCGGAGAGAGCGCCGACGAGCCGTGGCCGGAGGCGGCCGGACGCCCGGCGTTCACCGAGGCGGTGACGCCCAAGGGCGCCCGTGCGGCGTTCCTGGTGCTGCTCGACGCCGCCGACACCGCGATCCAGTGGCGTCTGCTGCCGCATCTGGACGCCCGTACCGCCTACGACCTGCTGGTGCTCGGCCGGTGGCGGGCCGAGTGGCTGGACCGGGCGCTGGCCGCCGGGGGACACGAGGAGCGGGTGCTGCTCTCCCGCCGCCGGGACCTTCCGGCGGAAGCGGTGACGACGCTCGCGGCCCTGGACGATCCGGCAGTCAACGCGGGCCTGGTCTATCAGCGCACGGCCACCTGGGAGCAGCGGCTGGCACTGGTCACCGGCAAGCCGTTCACACCGGGACGGACCGGGCGGCTGCCGGTCGACGAGGCGCTCCGCGCGGACCTGGAGCGCAGCACCCGCCGGGACCAGAAGGTGTGGTTCGCACCCTGGACCGCCAGTGGCGACCCGTGGATGACCGAATGGGTGCTGTCGCGGGTCGCGCTGAACTCCCTCCACCTCCAGTGGCGGTTCGCGCTCGGCCTGTGGGAGCGGCAGGGGCCGGAGAAGGTCGCGGAGCACCTTCCGGGCTGGTTCCGGCCCACCGTGTGCGACACGGTCGCGGAGCTGCTGGCGGACCCCGACCGGGACGGTGCGCTGGAGCGGCTGCGGGAGCTGGCGCGGAAGGCCGGTTCGGCCAAGCAGCTCGCCGGACGGCTCCGCCATCCCATGATCGACCGCGCGCTGGACTGGCTGCTGGCCGAGGGCTTCGTCTGGGACTGGGACACCCTGCTCGCGGAGCATCTGCGTGCCCCGCTGCCCCGCTACTACCTCTCGGAGCTGACCGAACTCGACGGCTGCCCCGAGCTGTTGCGGCTCGCGGTCGGACGGATGTCCCGGTCGGAGCAGACCGCCTACCGGAAGCTGGCGGAGGGCGGTGACCCCGCCCGGGTACTGGCCAAGGCCACCCTCTCCACACCGGACGACGGGGTGTCCTGGGTGGAGCTGGCGATCCGGCGGGATCTGCTCACCCGTGCCGAGGTGGTGCACAGCGCCAAGCCCGCACGCTCGGTGCTGACCCTGGTGGACGAGGCGGAGCGGCGGGGCGAGGCGGACGGCGGCGGGGAGCAGGTGGCGGCGCTGGTCCATGAGCACCTGGACGGCGGGGCGGAGGCGTGGACGCTGGTCCTGCGTCTGCTGCCGGAGTTCACCGGCACCCTCCCCGAGCTGCTGCGGACCGCGGCCCTGGCCGCCCTCGCCCCCGCCGGGGCCGGAGCCGGCCGGGAGGGCGCGATATGACACAGGTGGCGGGGCGGAGCCGGCACACCCCGGCGCGCCCGGTGGTGGACCTGGCCGACCGGCGGGCCCTGCTGGCCTGTCAGGTGGACGATCCGGAGGTGACCGAGGAGGGCCGCAGGCTCAAGGAGGCGGCGCTGCTGGACTTCGGGGTCAAGGACAGCGTGGTGTCCTCCTGGCTGTTCGCCAAGTGTCACCACCAGATCCCCACCGCGGCGGTGGACACCGCGGCGGTGGTGGCCACCGGCGACGGCACCTGTCTGCTGCTGTACAACCCCGCGTTCTTCGTGGCCATCGGGGCCGGTGGCGTGCGGTTCGTACTGTTCCACGAGGCGCGTCATCTGATCCACCGCCATCTGTACGTGGAGGAGGAGCTGCGGGCCGATCCCGTCTTCGATCTGGCCGCGGAGGTGGCGATCAACCATGTGGTGCTGATCCGGCTGGGGCGTACCGAGCTGCCGACCCGCACGGTGCCGGACGGCTCGGGGGGCACCCGGCGGGAGCCGGTGGGGGTCGATCCGCGCGAGGTGCACCGGATGTACCAGGACGACCTGCGGGAACAGGGTCTCCAGCCGCTGTCCTACGAGGACTTCACCGTGACGGACCTGACGGTCTACGGAGAGCTGAAGCGGATGCGCAACCCGCCTGTTCCCCCGGTGATGTGCATCCACCTGGGCACGGGCGGCGACGGGACGGGACGTGTGCCGATGGACCCCGAGGCGGTGTCCTCGGTGGTGGAGGAGACACTGGCCGAACTGATGCGCCGGGCGCTGCGCGGTGAGGAGCTCGCCCGGGAGGAGCTGCTGAGCCTGGCGGACCGCAGCACGGACGGCGGAAAGCGGCTGGAGCGGATGTGGGGCCGGATGGGACTCGGGGCGCTGCGCGGGGAGACCCAGCGGACCCGCCGGGTGGAGTGGTGGCGGCGCTGGCTCCACGATGTGCTGGCCTCCAAGCTGCGGGAGGGCGAGCGGCTGGTCTACCCGAAGAAGCAGGGCGCGGTGCTGCTGGCGCTGGGCCATGACCCGATGCTGTCCCGGCGCGGCGCCGAGCGCACCAAGGTGGTGGTCGTGGCGCTGGACACCTCGGCGTCGATGCCCCAGGAGGTGGTCGAGTGGATCACCTCGCTGGTGGGCCGGACCGAAGGGGTGGAGAGCCACTGGCTGAGCTTCGACGGGACCGTGATGCCCTTCGTTCCCGGGGAGCGGGTGCACGGCGGAGGCGGCACCAGCTTCCAGTCGGTCGTGGACTACGTGGAGGGGCGGCTCCCGGTGAACGGACGCCGGTTCGAGGAGCGGGCCGACGCGGTGATCATGGTCACCGACGGCTACGCCCCCACCGTCGCCCCGGAGCGCCCGGACCGGTGGATCTGGCTCATCACCGAGGGCGGCGACGACTGGCCGGAGCGGCACGACCCGCCGATGGCGTGCCATCGCGTGGTCACCGGTGACGGCTGAACCAGCACGACCAGAACACATCCCCGCGGCCGGGCGCCCGGGGGCAGCGGACAGAGAACGACCGGAACGGGATGAGGGATCAGGCCACCGTGAGCAGTGTGGACACCACGACACCCGCGGGGGACGCGGCGACGGATCAGCGGCGGTCGGCGGGGCGGCGGACCACCCGCACCGGGTCACGGACCACCGGTGCGAAGACCTCCGGCGCCACGGCCGCCGGAGGCGGGAGCGGCAGGCGTGGCGCGCCGCGCTCCGACAGCGCCGGAGCCGGCTGGCGGGCCACCGCCACCTACCCCGAACCGCCCCGGCGGACCGGTGCGGCCAAGGGCGGGCCCCGTCTCGAGCGGTTCATCAGCGCCATGATCACCATGGGACAGACCGGGCAGGTCTTCGGTGAGCACGGTATCGGGAAGACCTCGACGTTCCTGTCGCACATCCCGCGGGCGCATCCGGGCACCGAGGTCGTCCTGGTCCCCGCGGCCAATCTGACCCCGGACGACCTGCTGGTCAACGCGCCCGTCCGGGACGAGCGCACCGGGGAGCTGGTCCTCACCCAGCTCATCATGCGTCAGCTCACCCCGGGCAGGCCCTTCGTGCTGCTGATCGACGACTCGTTGCAGGCCGGGGAGACCATCCAGTCGCAGCTGATGCAGATCGCGTGCAACTGGACGCTGGGCGAACACGATCTGCGGGCGCTGGGCTGTGTCGGGGTCTTCCTCGCCGACAATGAGTCGCTGGCCGAGACCAGCGCCCGCCGCAGCGATCTGGCGGTCCTGGACCGGATGGTCACCCTGCGGATCACTGCCAATGACACCGCCTGGCGGGAGAAGCTGGCCGAGCGCTACGCGGACTGGGACCTGACCGAAGTGTTCCGGGTCTGGGCGGGGCTCTCCCCGTATCTGCGGTCGCTGCTGTCTCCCCGCACCCTCGAGCACATCCTGGACTGCGCCCGCGCCGAGTTCCCGCTCCTCTGGGGACTGCCCCTGGTGGGCGGCGCGCGGCTGCGGCTGCGGGACCGCAAGGCCGACGGCACACCGGGACCGGACCGCACCACCGAGCTGCTGGACGCCATCGCCGGTGCGCTGGGCCGCCCCAACCCCGCCTCCGTTCCCGACCCGGTGCGCCGGATCCTGCGCGCCGCGGTCCGGGAGAACTGGTCCGTCCTGCTCCAGGGTCCGCCCGGCTGCGGCAAGACGGAGATCACCAAGGCGGTGGTGCGCGAGGAGACCGGCGCCGATCCGGTGTACTACTCACTTCCGGTCACCAACGTCGAGGATCTGTGCGTGCCGGTCCCCACTCCCGACGGAACCCTGGACACCCTGCTCAGCCGGTCCCTCACCGGCCCCGAACCCAAGGTGATCGTCTGGGACGAGTACAACCGGCCCAAGGACAAGGCCACGTTCGCCAAGCTGATGGAGATCACCCAGGAGTGGTCCCTCGCCGGGAGGCCGATCCCGGGGCTGCGCGCCCAGGTCGCGCTCCAGAACCCGCCGTACCATCTGGGCCGCAAGCTGTTGGTGAGCAGCAACAACGTGGCGCAGGCCAGCCGTTTCACGATCAGTTACGAGGTCCGGCCGGAGGACATACCCGCCAATGAGTGGCTGATCTCCACCTACGGGGAGGTGGCGGAGACGGTGCTCGACTGGTGGAAGAACGACATCGACGACGAGGGCCGGGACTGGATCACCAAGCGCACCCTGGAACGGCTGATCAAACTGCATCTGGCCGAACAGCCCCTGGAGACGGGGCTGATCTACCTCGGCGAGGGCGAGTACGCCCCGGTGCCGCTGTCCCGGCTCGAGGCCCGGCTCGCCGACGACGCCGCACAACGGGTCATCGGGCTGCGGGAGATCGCCCGGGAGGTGGACCGCTGGGAAGCCCGGCTGGCCGCGGCGTCCGAGACCTCCGCCGAGGGCACCAATGACACCGATCTGGTGCACCAGGCGTTCGCCAACGCCGAGGTGTCCCAGCTGAAGCGGCATGCCGAGGCGGTCGCGCGGCTGCTGCGCCATCTGCCGCCCAAGCTGCGCGCCACCCATCTGGTCGGCCAGACCCCGGAGCGGCAGCGCTTCTGGGTCGCCGCCCTGGCGAGGATGGCCGAGCTGGGCACCGACTGACCGGGCCCGCCTCCCGCACTCCCCCGCCTCTCACCCCTCCTCCTTCCCATCCTCCGTCAGGACGGGAAGAAACCTGACGATCGGAGCACCCCCGGCGTGGCCCCTCTCCCCGATGCCGTTCTGTCGGCCGTCCTCGGACTGGCCGGACGGTCCCTCGCGCCCGGCCTGATGGCACGGTTGCGCGAGGAGGCCGTCGCCGTGCTCCGTTCCGCGGTGCCCCTGCCCGGCCATGTGGTGAACCAAGTGATCGCCTCCGGCGACCGTGAGCTGCTGGTGGCCCTGGCCGAAGGGGCCCGTACCCGCCAGGTGCCGGTTCTGCTGCGGCTCGCGGCGCTGGGCGATCCCCGGGTGGCCCGGGCGCTCTACCGACAGCGGCTGCGCCATGACCTGGAGCAGGAGCTGCGCCACGCGGTGCTCGCCGGCGCCGCGCGGCGGCTGGACGACCCCGAGTGGCACGCCCCCGACGGACTGGTGAACGCCCTGCTGATCACCCGTCTGCCCCCTGATCTCATCCCGGCGCTCGGGGCCCCTTTCCCCGAGGTGGTGCGGCACGCCGTGGAGCTGGTCGGCGTCCAGGCCGGATTCCCCGGCCAGCTCGCGGCCTGTCGCGCGGTGCTGCGGTACGGAGGAGTGGACGAGCTCACCACCCTGGCCGCACTGCCCGCCCTGCGACCGGAGGTGGCGGAGCTGGCACGGCGGGCGGTGGCCGCACCGGACCCGGCCGCCGTACTGGAGGCGTTCTCACCGGACCGGACGGGCCGCCCCGCGGGCGGACCGGCCCTCACCGGCGAGGAGTTGGTGCGGCATCTGAGGGAGACGGCGAACAGGGCCCAGGTGTTCCCGCTGGACGGGGTCGACGTCGACTGGGAAGGGGTCCTGGCCGAACAGCGGGACGTGCCCTTCCCATCCGGGGCACTGGCCACCCTGGCCTCCCGGCCCGATTGTCCGGGAGAGCTGGTGAGGGCGGCGTACCGGGCATGCCGGGGATGGGCCGAGCAACCCCGCATCTCCTGGGCGCTGTTGCGCGATATCGACTGGGCGGACGACCCCGCACCGCACGATCTGCCGCGGCTGCTCGAGCCCGGTGTCACCGACGGACGCTATCCGGCCGACGGCGTACTGGCAGAGGTCCGGCCCGCCCGACTGGTACTGACCGGGCTCCCCTTCCAGGAGGAGACGGTCCGTGCGGCGACGGCGGAACTGGTCCGCCCGCTCGGGGCGGACTTCGCCGCCTGGCGCGCGCTGTACACACTGCTGCCCCGGTTCGACGGCACGGCCACGGAGCTGGTGGCCGCGGCCGAGGCACAGTCGGGCAGGCACCGGGGCAAGAGCTGGCCCCGGCCACTGGGTCCCGAGTTCCCCGCCAAGCACCCCGAGGGCAGCCGTGCGGCCTTCCTCCAACTGCTCGCGCAGGCGCCGGAGGACGTCCGGTCGGCGCTGGTGGAGCATCTGGACCTCCGGTCCGTACAGCACATGCTGCTCTTCCACCCGCCGTCGCCCGTCATCCGCGACCGCGTGGTCGCGCTCCACGGCCGGTCGGTGCAGGCCGTCGTGGCGTCGCGCTGGGACCTGCCCGCCGAGCGGATCCGTGAGCTGATCGTGCTGGACGACCCCGAGATCAACACCTGTCTCTACGTCCACACCGATCTGACCGACGAGCAACGCAGGGGCATCCTCGCGGGCAGGCGCTTCGGGACGGAGGGGGAGACCGAACCACTGGCGATCACCGACGAGCTGGTCCAGGAGCTCGAGGCCAGCGGACGCCGCCACTGGCTGCTGCCCATCACCGAGTCCGGCGACCCCCGGCTGGCCCGGATCCTGCTGGGCAAGGTCAGACTTCACACGCTCGCCGCGCAGTTGCTGCTCCTGGTCCGGGTCTGGGAGGAGCACGGCGCACCGGAGGTGGCGGCGCTGCTGGACGAGACCGAGTTCGGCGGCCGCGCGCGGCGCCGGCATCCGCTGCCCGCCACCGTGCACGAGCTGACCCGGAAGGCGCTGGAGGCACCGGACGGTCTGGGCGTGCTGCGCGCGGAGTTGATCCGCGAGCGGACACCCGCCACCCTGGCCGGGCTCCTCCGCGAGCTGACCGAGGGGAGCACCGTACCGGTCGACACGGCGCTGGACCGGCTGACCGAGGAACTCGGCCCCGCCTGGGCAGGACTGACCGCGGAGCACGACCGGGATCCGCTGCCGGACGACGTCCTCGTCCCGCTCGCGAAGCGGGAGAACTGCCCGGAAGAGCTGCGCCGCCACGCCACTCCGGCCGAGCTCCGGCTGCGGCACCACGCGCATCCGGATGAGCGCACCGGCCCCCGCCCCAGCGCCCTGGAGCTGCTGCGCCACCACCCGCTCCCCCGCTACGTACCGGACGTATGGCTCGCCCTGGCGCTCGACCACCAGCAGCTGTCCCTGCTGGACGTGGTGCGCGAGGGACGTCCTGCGCTGATCGCCGTGCACTGTCTGACCCGCCGGGCGTCGGCGGCACCGGACCGGGCGAATGTTCCGGCGTTCCGGGAACTGAAGGAGCTGGCCGCCACCCATCTGGGTGATGATCCGGAGACCTGGGCGGTGGCACTGCGGCTGCTGCCCGACTTCTCCGGCACCCTCCCGGAGCTGCTGGCCACCGCCGCCCTGGTCGTCACCTGACGCCCGGCCGACGTCTGGCCCCGAGCCCGGTTTCACATGAAACCACTCTGCATATCCTCATACATCACAGGAAACGGGCCGGTCCGCTCACATGTTGACCATGTGTCCCGCCAGCCCGTGGACCGCTTCCTTGACGGCCTCGCTGAGGGTGGGATGGGCGTGGATGTTGCGGGCCACCTCGTGCACGGTCAGGTCCCACTGCTGCGCGAGGGTCAGTTCCGGGAGCAGCTCGGTGACCTCGGGGCCGATGAGATGGCCGCCGAGCAGCTCACCGTGACGGCCGTCGCTGATGAGCTTCACGAAGCCGACGGGGTCGCCCAGCCCATGGGCCTTGCCGTTGGCGCTGAACGGGAACTTGGCCACCCGGACGTCGAAGCCGCGCTCCCGGGCCTGGGCCTCGGTCCAGCCGAAGCTGGCGATCTGCGGCTGGCAGAAGGTGGCGCGCGGGATCATGACGTAGTCCAGCTCCATGGTCTCCGCTCCGGCGATGGTCTCGGCCGCGACGATGCCCATGGCCTCGGCCGCGTGCGCGAGCATCAGCTTGGCGGTGACGTCCCCGACCGCGAAGATGTGCGGCACGCTGGTGCGGCAGCGGCCGTCGACATCGATCGCGCCGCGCTCGGTGAGCCGGACCCCGGTGTGCTCCAGACCGTACCCCTCGACCCGGGGGCGGAAGCCGATCGCCTGGAGCACCTTCCCGGCCTGGAGGGTCTGCCGCTGGCCGCCGGTGGTGACCATGACCTTCACGGCGGGACCCGAGTCGTTGATCGCCTCGACCCGGGTGGAGGTCAGGACGTGGATGCCCAGCTTGCGGTAGCGGCGCGCCAGCTCGGCCGAGACCTCCTCGTCCTCCAGCGGCACGATCCGGTCCAGGAACTCCACCAGCGTCACCTGCACCCCGTAGCTGTGCATGATGTACGCGAACTCCACGCCGATGGCGCCCGCGCCCGCGATCAGCACACTGCCGGGCAGGTCCGGGGAGAGGATCTGCTCCTCGTAGGTCACCACGCGCTCGCTGAGCGAGGTACCGGGCAGCAGGTTGGTACCGGCTCCGGCGGCGATCACGCAGTGGTCGAAGCTCAGGTTCTCCACGCGGCCGTCGGCGAGGGCGACCCGCATCGCATGGGGGCCGGTGAAGCTGCCCCGCCCGTCGTACTGGGTGATCTTGTTCTTCTTCATCAGGTAGTGGATGCCACGCACCCGGCCGTCCGCCACCTTCCGGCTGCGTTCGAACGCCGCCCGGTAGTCCAGTGTCACATCGCCGGTCAGCCGGAACCCGAAGGTGGCCGCCTCATGGGTGAACAGGTGGGCGAGCTCCGCGTTGCGCAGCAGCGCCTTGGACGGGATGCAGCCCACGTTCAGACAGACGCCGCCCCAGTACCGCTCCTCCACGACGGCCGTGGTCAGACCGAGCTGAGCGGCACGGATGGCCGCGACATAGCCGCCCGATCCCGCTCCCAGGATCACGACGTCGAAATGTGCGCTCATGCGTCGCACCTTAGACATTAGAGTCGGAGTATGGCTTCTGATGAGGGGTCCGTACGGGTGGACAGCTGGATCTGGTCCGTGCGGCTCACCAAGACGCGTTCGATGGCCGCCTCGGCCTGCCGCGCAGGTCATGTGCGCGTCAATGGCGAGCGGGTCAAGCCCGCCCACACCGTGCGCGCCGGGGACGAGGTGCGGCTGCGCCAGGGCGGACGGGACCGGGTCGTGGTGGTGTCGCGCGTGGTGCGCAAGCGGGTCGGGGCGCCCGTCGCGGTGGAGTGCTACGTGGACAACAGTCCGCCGCCGCCACCGCGCGAGCACGCGGTTCAGATCGGACTGCGCGACCGTGGTACCGGACGGCCGACCAAGCGTGACCGCCGGGAGATGGAGCGGCTGCGCGGTCAGTGAGCGCGCGGGAGGACCGGCGCGTTCCCTCGCCCGCACACGGATCAGTCCGCGGTGATCAGCACCGGCCCGCCGCACGGATCGGCCGCGACGATCCAGCCGGTGCGGAGGTGGAGCGGCCGGGCGGGTGCCACGGTGCGTGCCACCCGCCGCCGGTACAGCGTCCGGCCGTCCTGGCGGACCGTGAGGACCGGCCGGGTCAGGAACGCGGCGGTGCGCAGAGTGAACCGCTCCAGCGGCGGACGGGGGCCGTCGGGGTCGATGCGGTTGGGGGCGATCCAGCGCAGGGGCGCGGCGACGCGCACCGGCAGCGGATCCACGGGCCACCGTGCGTCGGCCAGATGGCGCAGGACCGGTCCGGCCGCGAACCGGCCGTCCAGGGCGGCCACATCGGCCGTCTCGACGGGGTGCAGCAGGTTGCCCACGGCGAACACCCCGGGCTCGGCGGTGCGGAAGCCGGTGTCCACGGCGGGGCCGCGGGTACCGTGGTCGAGGGCGATTCCGGCGCTCCGGGCCAGTTCGTGGTCGGGGATCCAGTCGCCGGTGAACACCACGGTGTCACAGGGGATGACCGCGGTCCTGCCGTCGCGGTGGCGTACCCACACCCCCTCCAGCCGTCCGCGTCCGGTCAGCCCGGTCACCGCGGTGTCGGTGAGCAGCGGGAAGGGGTGGCGCAGCCGGGCGCCGAGGTCGAACGCGCGGAAGGTCTGGTGGCGCGGGAGGTCGGTGACCATGGCCGCCACCTCCGCCCCCGCGTGACGGAGGGTGAGGACGGCGGAGTAGCTGATGTGTTCGGCGCCGATCACCACCGCGCGACGGCCCACGGGCCGGCGGTGTCCGTGGACGGCCCGCTGGAGCTCACCGGTGGTGAGCACCCCCGCGGGCCGGTCTCCGGGCACCAGCCGCGCCGCGCGCGGGCGTTCACGGGCGCCGGTGGCGAGGACCACGGCCCGCGCGGTGATCCGTTCCAGACCGCCGGGGCCGGTGGTGTCCAGGGTGCGCGGGCCCGCCCAGCCGGTGGCGGTGACACCGGTGCGCAGGGCGACCCCGGCGCGCAGTGCGGTGGCGACGTGGTGGCGGGCGTAGTCCGGGCCGCTCATGAGCCGACGCAGGTCCCGCAGGCCGAATCCGGTGTGGTGACAGTGGCGGGGGACACCGCCCGCGTGGCGTTCGCGGTCCAGTACCTCCACGCCCGCACCCGCGGCGGCCAGCCGGGCGGCGACGGCGAGTCCGGCGGGCCCTGCGCCGACCACCAGCACGTCGACCGTGCGCGGGCGGCGGCCGGGCACGGCGGCGGGGGCGGAATCGGCCGGGGTGGTCATCGCCGGACCTCCATGGACGGTGTGCCGGACGCGCCGTGCCCGTCGAACTGGGCGCGTACCTCGGCTCCGCAGGAGAAGCCCTGGCAGCGGCCGCCCAGCGCACGGGTGCGGCGCTGAAGGCCGCCGAGCGAGCCGGGCGGCACGGTGCTGGTGAGCGCGTCACGGATCTCACCGCGGGTGACGCGTTCGCAGTGGCAGACGATCGTGCCGTAGGCGGGGTCCGAGGCGATGAGTTCGGCCCGCTGGTAGGGACGCGGGAACGCCTCGCCGAGGTTGGGCATCCGCACCGGTTCGAGGTCCCGCGCCGGTCCGGTGTCCAGACCGCATCCGGTGAGGAGTCCGGCCACATGGGCGGCGATGGCCAGGGAGGCGGTCAGTCCGGTGGAGCGGATACCGCCGACGGAGACATAGCGCTGGGCGGAGTGGGCGCGGATCCGGTAGTCGCCGTGTTCGGTGGCGGCGCGCAGTCCGGCGTAGACCGCCGTGATCTCCTCGTCCAGCAGCTCGGGCATGATCCGCGCGCCCTTCTCGCGGAGGAGGGCGAGCCCTTGGGCCGTCGAACCGGTGGCGCGCTTGTCGTCCAGGTCCTCGGCGGTGGGGCCGAGCATCACATTGCCGTAGACGGTCGGCGCGACGAGCACTCCCTTGCCGAGTGCCGTGGGCACGGGCAGCAGGATGCTGTTCACCAGGCCGCGGGCGAACTTGTCGAAGACGATGAGCTGGCCGCGGCGCGGGGTCACCGTGAAGTCGGTGTGACCGAGCAGACGGTCGATCGTGTCCGCGTGCAGGCCCGCCGCGTTGACCAGGTGGCGGGTACGCAGCGGACCGCGGGTGGTGACCACCCGGTGGGGATCGCCGGGCACGATGTCCCGTACCGCGCAGTGCAGATGGAGGTGGACACCGGACCGCACCGCCTGCGTGGCGTAGGCGAGGGTGGTCGTCCAGGGGCAGATGATGCTCTCGCCGGGGACGTCGAGGGCGCCCAGGGCGCCCGGTCCCAGGCGCGGTTCCCGTGCGTAGACCGCGTCGGTGTCGAGGATCCGGGTCTCGTGGTAGCCGTTGCGCGCGGCTTTGCCGGCGAGTGCCGGGAGCGCGGCGAGCTGTTCGGTGTCCCAGGCCACCAGGAGGGCGCCGAGCGGCTCGACCGGGATGCCGGTCTCGGCGGCGTAGGCGTTCAGCCGGTGGTAGCCGTCGCGCACCAGCCGGGCTTCGAGGGTGCCGGGGGTGGCGTCGAAACCGGTGTGCAGAATCGCCGTGTTGGCCTTCGAGGTGCCGTCGCCGACGTCGTCGGACGCTTCGATGAGCGCGATCCGCAGCCGGTGTCCGGCCAGTTCGCGGGCGATGGCGGTGCCGACCGCCCCGGCGCCGACGATGGCCACGTCGTAGACCTCGTCCGCGAGGTTCCCCGTGGTCGTGACGGTCATGCTGGTCCTTGCTCGCTTCCTCGCGGCGGCGGGTGTTCGGTACGGGTACGGGTCACCGGCGGTCCGGAGGCGGTCTCATCCGGCACCGGGCGCGGTGGCCGGTGGCACGGGGTCCGGCAACGCGGCCACGGCCGCGCGGAACCGCGCCAGCCGCTCGGCGGCCCGGTCGGGGCCGATCCGCGGCTCGTACACGGCCGACGGTTCCCAGGCCGGGACGGCCCGTTCGACCTCGAGACCGGGGTCGAGTCCCAGCCGGGCGGCGGCGGCCACGCCCAGTGCGGTGACATCGGGCAGCGCGGACACCTCGACGGGACGTTGCAGCAGATCGGCCTGGGTCTGCATCAGGAGGGCCGAGCGGGTCAGCCCGCCGTCCACCCGGAGGCTCGTCAGGGGCGCGCCCTGATCGGCGGAGGCGGCGGTGGCGATCTCGGCGACCTGGGCGGCGATGCCCTCGCACAGGGCGCGCACCAGATGGCCCGCCGTGGTGTCCAGGCCCAGTCCGGTGAGCGACCCCCGCGCGTCACCGCGCCACCAGGGCGCGGCGAGTCCGGCCAGTGCGGGGACGAAGGTGACTCCCCCGGTGTCCGGCACGCTCGTGCCCACCGGATCGAGGTCCCCGGGGCCGCCGATGACACCCAGGTCGGTGAGCCAGCGCACCGCGGAGGCGGCGGTGTACACCTGTCCGTCCAGGCAGTAGCTGGTGCGCCCGCGGAGCCGCCACGCCACACAGCTGACCAGGCCGTGGCTGCCGCGCCGGGGCCGGGGACCGGTCTGGGCGAGGAGGAACGCGCCGGTGCCGTAGGTGCATTTGGCGGTACCCGCCCGGGTCACCCGCTGGGCCAGCAGGGCGGCCTGCTGGTCGACGAGCAGTCCGGTGAGCGGGAGCTCACCGCCGAAGGCGGTGGTGGTCCCGACCGCGGTGTCGGAGTCGACGACGCGGGGCAGCCGCTCGGCGCTCAGTCCGAAGAGGTCCAGGGCCTTCGGGGACCACTCCACCCGGTCCAGGTCGAGCAGTTGGGTGCGGCCCGCGGTGGCGGCGTCGGTGACGAACGCGCCGGTGAGCCGGTGGACCAGCCAGACGTCGCTGGTGGTGACCACGCCCTCGCCGGTGAGATGACGGCGGATCCACGCCATCTTGGGGGCCGCGAAGTACGGGTCGAGCGGCAGTCCGGTCAGTTCGCGCAGGGTG
Source organism: Streptomyces sp. NPDC045899 (assembly GCF_056431485.1). Classification (NCBI taxonomy): domain Bacteria; kingdom Bacillati; phylum Actinomycetota; class Actinomycetes; order Kitasatosporales; family Streptomycetaceae; genus Streptomyces; species Streptomyces sp. NPDC045899. Next base: position 47,562 of record NZ_JBWKKP010000014.1, on the reverse strand, counting down.
TCCGCGTGGGGCGCGAGTCCGGCGCACACCGTCTCGGCCCGCCGGTCCTGCCACACCAGCGCGTCGGTCAGCGGTGTGCCGGTGACCGGGTCCCAGGCGAGCACCGTCTCCCCCTGGTTGGCCAGACCGGCCGCCACGACCGGTTCACCCGCGTCGGCCAGTGCCCGCCGTCCGGCGTCGACGACCGAGCCGAACAGCGCGGCGGGATCGACCTCGACCAGTCCGCCGGGGAGGAAGCGGGGGCGCACGGCCGCGGCACCGGTACCGATCACACCACGCTCGGGGCAGACGACCAGTGCCTTGGTACCGGAGGTGCCCTGGTCGACGGCGAGCACCGGACCGTCCGGAGTGGCGGCCGGGGTGGCCGCACGGCGCTCTGCTGACGTCATGTCCCGTTCTCCACAGGGGAGTTCGCCGATCGCGCCCGCTCGATCGGGACGCGCCGATCGGAGGCCGGTCGAGGGTGGTGATGGCGTGGTGGTGGCGGTGATCGCGCGTACGAGCCTGGTGGCAGCCTCCGGGTGGCGTCAAGGGCACCCGCGAACCGGCGCCATTTCTCCACACCACCGGCCCAGCACGGCCGGACGCGGGAGAGGCGGTCATGTACCGGACACGGACATGCCCTAGGATCCCCCACATCCATCACCCTGCCGAGCACACCCGGAAGCGGGATTCTCGGCGTACCCGCTTCTATGACGCTCCATCACTTACCCGTCCAAGACAAGCATCTTCAGCAGGTCCCGTCAGCTCCGCACGAAAGTCATCCGATGGCCGAGGAAGAGTTCCGCCCCGTCTACCACCCGGCGGGTCATGACGACGGGTTGCGCATCGCCCTGCAGGACCTGCGGACCGGCCGCTGGATCTCGATGCGCAACCTGCTGGCGGAGACTCCGACCTGGGCCCTGTGGACACAGCGCACCCAGGTGCTGGCCGCGGTGGCCGCCGGATCCACCGTGGTGGACACCTGGCGGGCCGAGGAGCCGCGCAGCGTGGCGGCGCTGGTGATGCACACCCGGGTCGTGGTGGAACGGGCGGTGCGCGCCCACCGGGAGGGGCACCGGCGCACCCAGGAGCTGTGGCAGGAGGCGTGGGAGTCCTGCCGGATGGCCGCGCACAACTCCGCGGCGGATCCGGTGCCCTGGGTGTGTCTGCTGGCTCTGGCACAGCTCGACACCCGGCAGCGGATGGCCGAGCACCGGGCGGATCCGCCGGGGCCGCTGCTCTTCCCCGGCCCCTGGGGGCTGCTGGCCGAGGCCGACCGGCGCGATCCGTACAACCGCGAGGCGTACCACCGGATGCTCCAGTTCGTGTACGCGCGGCGGGCGGGCGGTTCACTCGCCGAGGCGGTCAACTTCGCGCAGTGGGTGGTCTCGGGCGCGCCCGAGGGCTCGCCGCTGCACGTGCTGCCGCTGTACGTGCACGTCGAGCGGTACCGGGAGGAGCGCGGTTTCGAGAAGGCGCTGGACCTGCACTGGGCCACCGAGGACGCGACCCGGGACGCCAACCGCGCGCTGCACGGGTGGTTCGACCACACGGACCCGACGACGGGGTCCCTGCTGGACCTCAACCACCTGGCGCACGCCCTGTGGGGCGCGCTGCAATTCCCGGACGCGGCGCGGGTGTTCGAGGCACTGGGGCCGTACTTCACCACCCTTCCCTGGGCCTGCCGCACGCCGGACCCCTCGGACCGCGCGCCGGCCGAGGACACCTTTCTGCGCGCCCGGACCCGCTGTCTGGCGGGCGCCCGGGGGCCGAGACCCGGGCCGAACGGCTGAGCGACACCGCTCGGCCCCTCCACCTTCCGTCGAACATTCTCCGCTTTCCGATTCCGGAGGTAGCTTCATGTCCACGGCACGGTCGCAGTCGGGGCCCGCCCCGCGGCGGGACGAAGAGCAGCGGCTGCGGGAACTCGGCTATCAGCCGGTCCTGGCCCGCCGGATGGGCGGCTTCGGCAACTTCGCCATCAGTTTCTCGGTGATCTCGATCCTCTCCGGCTGTATGACGCTGTACGGCTTCGGCATGGGCACCGGCGGTCCGGCGGTGATGCTGTGGGGCTGGGCCGGGGTCGGTCTGTTCGTCCTGTGCGTCGGACTGGCGCTGGCCGAGGTGACCAGCGCGTATCCCACCTCCGGGGCGCTGTACTACATGGCCGACCGGCTGGGCGGCCGGGCCTGGGGCTGGTACACCGGCTGGCTCAATCTGCTGGGCCTGCTGGGGGCGATCGCCGGAATCGACTACGGCGCCGCGCTGTTCACCGGGGCGCTGTTCCAGCTCCAGTGGGGCGTCGATCCCACCCCGGAATCGACCATGCTGATCTTCGTCTGCATCCTGGTGCTGCACGCGGTGCTGAACCTCTTCGGGGTGCGGCTGGTCAGCCTGCTCAACTCGATCAGCGTGTGGTGGCACCTGGGCGGTGTTGCCGTGATCGTCGGGGCGCTGGCGATCGTCCCGTCCCACCACCAGTCGCCGGAGTTCGTCTTCACCGAGTTCGTCAATGACACCGGCTGGTCGAACCCCCTGTACGTGGCGGCGATCGGGCTGCTGCTCGCGCAGTACACCTTCTCCGGGTACGACGCCTCCGCGCACCTGTCCGAGGAGACCTCCAACGCCTCGGTGTCCGCCGCGCGCGGGATCGTCCGGGCCATCTGGGTGTCCTGGGCCGCCGGTTTCGTCCTGCTGACGGGGCTGACCTTCGCCATCCAGGACTACGCCGGGGCCCAGGACAGTGACACCGGAGTGCCCCCGGCGCAGATCCTCATCGACGCCCTCGGCACCGGCGGAGCCACCGCCATGCTGCTCGTCGTCATCGTGGCGCAGCTGTTCTGCGGCAACGCCGAGGTGGCGGCGGCCAGCCGGATGGTGTTCGCGTTCAGCCGGGACGGCGCGCTGCCGGGGTCCCGGCTCTGGCAGCGGGTCAGCTCCCGTACCCAGACCCCGGTGCACGCGGTGTGGCTGTCGGTGGCGGTCGCGTGTGTGCTGGCGCTGCCGTCGCTGTATTCCAAGACCGCCTACGGCGCGGTGACGGCCATCAACGTCATCGGCATCACTCCCGCCTACGCCATCCCCATCTTCCTGCGGCTGCGCGCCGGGGACCGTTTCCGCCCTGGGCCGTGGCAACTGGGCCGCTGGAGCAAGCCGGTGGGCTGGGTGGCGGTGGTGTGGGTCGCCTGTGTGACGGTGCTGTTCTGTCTGCCGCAGTCCAGCCCGGTGACGGTGGACTCGATGAACTACGCCTCCATCGCGCTGGCCGTGGTGCTGCTCCTGGCCACCGTCTGGTGGTTCATCGCCCGGCGCTCGTACCAGACGCCCACCGGTTACGGAACCGCCCGTGAGCAGGCGGAGATCGCGGAGGGCATCGTCTGAGCGGTCCGGATCCCGGTCCGCCGTCCGCGGTGCCGCCGCGCCGCCCCCTTCCGGTTCAGTCCGGACGGCGCAGCGACACCGCGGGCGGGCGCTCGCGCATCGCGCCGTAGGCGAGGAAGTACGCGGGTGCCCGCTTCAGCCAGGGCGCCTTGGTGAGGAGGTCGGCCAGCCGCAGGGCGCGTACCTCCTTCCCGGCCGGTGAACGCCCGCTGAGCAGCGGTTCGATGACCCGGGCGTGGGCAGTCCGCTGCAATGCCTGGGTCATGGCCGTGGTAGGCCAGCGGCGGCGCTGCACCGCACGGACGTCGCCCAGCCCCACCCTGCCCTCACGGAGCGGCTCGACGAGATGGCGGGCGGCGGCGACGGCGTCCTCGACGGCGAGGTTGATCCCGATTCCGAAGACCGGGGACATCGCGTGCGCGGCGTCGCCGATGCACAGCAGCCCGGGGCGGTGCCAGCGGCGGAGCCGTTCGATCCGGACGTCCAGCAGTTTCACCTCGTCCCAGGACTTCAGTTCCGGTTCGCGGTCGGCGATCCACGGGGCCACCTGCGCGAACTCCTCCAGGAACCGGTCGAGACCGTCGGCGCGGCGTTCCTCGTCGGCGCCCTTGGGGATGAGGACGGCGCACTGCCAGTAGTCACCGCGGTCGATCATCGCCGTGATGAAGCGGTCGCCCGCGGTGCCCACCACGCCCTGTGGATCGGACTCGCGCCGCGGCAGCCGGAACCACCATGCGTCCATCGGGCAGGGGAAGGAGCGCAGTCCCAGTTCGGGCAGGGCCCTGGCCAGCGAACCCCGGCCGTCACAGGCCACGGTGAGATCGGCGCGCAGTTCACCGGTGGCACCGTCCGGGGTGCGCTCGCGATAGCGCACCCCGGTGATCCGTCCGCCCTCGCGGAGGAAGGAGGTGGCCTCGGTGTTCATCCGCAGCCGGAAGGAGGGCTCCCGCGACGCCTCGTCGGCCAGCAGGTTGAGCAGATCCCACTGCGGCACCATGGCGACGTAGTTGTACGGGCCGGACAGCGCGCTGAGGTCACCCACGGTGAACAGTTCGCCGTCCGGTCCGATGGGCAGCTGAACGGTGTGCACATGCCGCTGCGGCAGCGCCGCGAACCGCTCCGCCAGCCCCAGCTCCTCCAGCAGGGCCAGGGTGCTCGGGTGGACCGTGTCACCACGGAAGTCGCGCAGGAAGTCCCCGTGTTTCTCCAGGACGGTCACCTCGACGCCGGCCCTGGCCAGCAGCAGGCCGAGGACCATTCCGGCGGGGCCACCGCCCACCACACAGCATGTGGTCCGTTCCATCGCATGCGCTCCCTTCGGTGTGTCAGGAGACAGGGCAACACCTCAGGATCGGTACCCCGGGGAGCCACGCCCTATCACCACTCGTCACGGGGACGGACGGACCAGTGAAAACACGGATGCGCGGCCCCGGGTGCGCCCTTCCCTTGAGACGTCCCGGACTTCCGTCCGTATGTCCGCTTGACGGTGTGGGGCGCAGAAGGAGGTTGTATGGCAGCCGAGTACGAACCCGGCAGGCGGACCGGCCGCCGGACGGACCGGCCGGGCGGCACCTACCGTTCGGTCCCCGCGCCCGGACCGGCCCCGGCGCCCCGCGGTGCCCAGGGGCCGGGCGCGGGGACCGGCCCTCCGGTCGAAGGGTGGATGGAGGATCTGCATCTGTTCCGCCCGCCCGGTGACCCACTGCTGCCGGACGCCCACCAGGTGGCCGAGGCCGACACCCAGGAGATGGAGCTCCGGCCCGGGGGCCCGGGGTCCTGGGACGCGGCGTCCACCGCCGCCCTGTCCATGCCCGAGCCCCTTCCGTTCCCCGGGCCCGGCGCGGGCGCGGTGGTGCGGCGCCGCTCCCGGGCCGCGCTGCTGCTGGTGGGCGGGTTGAGCGCGGGGGTCGCGCTGACGCTGGTCCTGGTGGTGCCCCGGGACGCGGCGACGGGCGCGGCGCCCCCGGTGACGGGCGGGGTGAGTTCACCCCCGGCGACCGGGGGCGGCGCCGCTCCCCCGGTGCCCGCCACACCTCCGGCACGGACACCGGACGGGCAGTGGCAGCAGAACGCCCATCCGAACATCCTGACGCTCGGGGACAGCGGTCCGCCGGTCACCGAGCTGCAGACCCGGCTGCTGCGGATCCCGGACGTGTACCAGGGCGGACAGGTCAACGGGCAGTACGATCAGAGCCTGGCGGAGGCCGTGTCCCGCTTCCAGATCCTGAACGGGATCCGCGGGGACGCCAACGGGGTGTACGGGGACGCCACCCGGCGCATCCTGGAGTCGCGCACCTGAGCGATCCCGTCCGTCAGGCGGCGCCGAAGACCTGCGTCCAGTAGGTACCGGCCCGGCTGCCGGTGGCGTAGCCGACGCCGATGTGGGTGAAGTCGGGCTTGAGGATGTTGGCGCGGTGACCCGGACTGTCCATCCAGCCGCGGACGACCTCCACGGCGGAGCGCTGGCCGCAGGCGATGTTCTCGCCGATGCCCCGGTGGCCGGCACCGGCGGCCCTGGCCCGGTCCCAGGGCTGTCGTCCCTCGGGTCCGGTGTGGGAGTAGAAGTCGCGCGCGACCATGTCGTCGCTGTGCCGCTGGGCGGCCGTGGTCAGCCGTGGCTCGGCGGCGAGCGGGGCGAGCCGGGCGGCGGCCCGCTCCGCGTTGGTGAGCGTGATGACCTCGGAGGTGAGCCGCGCCAGACCGTCCGGGGTGAACGGCCGGGCCCACACCGCCGTCCAGAAGACGTCCCCGCCGGGACCGACCGCCCGGCCGAGCCCGAGGTGGGCCACGGCCGGGTCACCGAACGGTCCGCGGCGCTCCGCCCCCGACAGGCAGTAGTCCACGAACTCCTCGGGGGTGCGCGGTCCGGAGACCAGGTGCTCCTCGACCGTCAGACAGCGGTAGCCCGTGGCGGCGATGCGCTGGAACAGCGAGACGCCGTCCGGTCCCTCCACGGCCAGCCGCCCGGCCGACGCCATGGCTGCGGCATGTGACTCGGCGGCGGTGGTCAGCCTGGTGTCCAGGGTGAGCGGTGGCGCTCCGGCCCGCGCCCGCGCCGCGTTCACCACCGCCGACGGCCCTCCCACCCCGTCACCCGGCCCCTGCACCGGGAACGGGGGCGGGGAGGGCGCCGGTGCGGTGGGCGAGGGCGGTTCATCGGCAACCTCGACCCCGAAGTCCCGTGCCACTCCGGCCAGTCCGTCGGCGTACCCCTGGCCGAGGGCGCGCACCTTCCACCGGTCGCCCCGCCGGTAGACCTCGGCGAGCAGCAGCACGGTCTCCTGGACGGGGCGCGGCGGGGTGAACCGCGCGAGCGGCGCGCCGCATTCCGCCGAGACGGTCAGCGCGGGCACCGGCAGCCGGCCGAGCGGGGTGGCGGGGTCGGCGGGGCTGATGACGACGGTGATCCGCTCGGCGTCCGGGCGCAGCCGCCGGGGGTGGAGGGTGAGGGTGTCACCGTGCAGCCGTGCGCCTGGCGCGGAGGGCTGGTTGAAGAAGACGAAGTCGGCGTCGCCCGCGACCTTTCCGTCCGCACCCGTGATCAGCGCGGACAGGTCGAAGGGGCCGGGCACCCGGATCGTCAGCGTGCCCTCGGGCAACGCCAGATTGCCGCCGGGGACCAACTCGCCCATGTCCGCTCCTCACCACCGGGTTCATGGGGGCAACGCCCCGGCCGGGCCGGTGGTTCCACACGAGGCCGCGCCCGCCCCGGCCGTGGGGCCGGGGCGGGCGCGGGGGTGGCGGTCGGTCGCCGTTCCGGTCAGGCCGGGACCGCGACGTACTTGTACTCCAGGAACTCGTCGATGCCGACCCGGCCGCCCTCACGGCCGAGTCCGGACTGCTTGACGCCGCCGAAGGGGGCGGCCGGGTTGGAGACCAGTCCGGTGTTGAGGCCGACCATGCCGACCTCGAGCCGTTCGCTCATCCGCAGCGCGCGGTTGAGTTCCTGGGTGAACACATAGCCCACCAGCCCCCATTCGGTGGCGTTGGCCGTGGCGACGACCTCGTCCTCGTCATCGAAGGTGAGGATGGCCGCGACCGGTCCGAAGATCTCGGTCTCCATCAGCCTGCTCGCGGCGTCCACCCCGGTGAGCACCGTGGGCGGGTAGAAGCAGCCGGGGCCGTCGGGGGTGCTGCCGCCGACCAGGACCTCCGCGCCGCGGGCCACCGCGTCGGCGACCAGCTCCTCGACCTTCTCCCGGCCCGCCCGGTCGATGAGCGGGCCCACGTCGACACCGGGGCGGCTGCCGGGGCCCACCTCGAGCGCGCCCATCCGGCGGGCCAGCCGGTCGGCGAACTCGGCGGCCACGGACCGGTGCACGAAGAACCGGTTGGCCGCGGTGCACGCCTCCCCCATGTTGCGCATCTTGGCCATCATGGCGCCCTCGACCGCGACATCGAGGTCGGCATCGTCGAAGACGATGAAGGGGGCGTTGCCGCCGAGTTCCATCGAGGTGCGGACGACGGCGGGCGCGCACTGGGCCAGCAGGGTACGGCCGACCTGGGTGGAGCCGGTGAACGAGAGCTTGCGGATCTGCCCGCCGGTCAGCAGCGGCTCCACCACCTCCCCCGCGCGCGAGGTGGTCACCACGTTCAGCACACCGGGCGGCAGCCCGGCCTCCTCCAGGATCCCGGCGAGCGCGAGACTGGACAGCGGGGTCTGGGGCGCGGGCTTGAGCACCATGGTGCAGCCCGCCGCGATCGCCGGGCCGATCTTGCGGGTGCCCATGGCGAGCGGGAAGTTCCACGGGGTGATGAGAAGACAGGGACCGACGGGCCGGCGCATGAGCAGCATGCGGTTCCTGCCGTCCGGCATCATGGCGAAACCGCCGTCGATCCGGACGGCCTCCTCGGAGAACCAGCGGAAGAACTCGGCGGCGTAGACGGCCTCACCGCGCGCCTCGGCCAGCGGCTTTCCCATCTCGGCCGTCATCAGGGCGGCGAGCGCGTCGGCCCGCTCCAGGATCAGTTCATAGGCGCGGCGCAGGATCTCACTGCGCGCCCGGGGCGCGGTGGCGGCCCACTTCTCCTGGGCGTCCTCGGCGGCGGCCAGCGCCCGCCGGCCGTCCGCGGGGCTGGCGTCGGCGACCTCGCACAGCGTCTCCCCGGTGGCCGGATCGTCGACCGGCATGGTCAGGCCACCGGCCGCGTCGGACCATGATCCGGCGATGTAGAGCTTCTTGGACACCGTGGCGAGCACATCGGCCGCGGCGGGGAACGAGGGGGTGGACATGGCGGCAGTCTCCTTCAGGACAGGGCCTGGGTCCGGGGCGGTCAGGAGCCGGCCGTACCGGCGCTCACGGCGGCGGACCAGGCACGCAGACCCTCGTCGATCGCCGCTTCGTCGACGACCAGGGCGGGGATCATCCGGACCACATGGTTCCAGGCGCCGCACAGCAGCAGCAACAGTCCCTCGTCCACCGCGGCCTTCTGCACCCGGGCGGCGGTGGCCGGGTCCGGCTCGCCGTCCTCGGTGACGAACTCGCTGGCCTGCATCAGACCGAGGCCGCGGACATCGCCGATGGCCGGGGTCTTCGCGGCCAGGTCCTCCAGTCCGCCGCGCAGCCGCGCGCCCATGGCCTCGGCGTTGGCGACGAGGTTCTCCTCCCGCACCACGTCGAGGGTGGCGGCCGCGGCGGCGCACGCCACCGCGTTGGCCCCGTAGGTGCCGCCCTGGGAGCCGGGCCACGCCTTGCTCATCAGCTCCTCGGAGGCCGCGATGCCCGACAGCGGGAAGCCGCTGGCCAGGCCCTTGGCGGTGACCAGGATGTCGGGGCGGACACCGAAGTGGTCATGGCCCCAGAACCGTCCGGTGCGGCCGACACCGGTCTGCACCTCGTCCAGGATGAGCAGGAAGCCGTGCCGGTCGGCCCGCTCACGCAAGCCCTGGAGGAAGCCCTCGGTCGCGGGGACGTAGCCGCCCTCGCCGAGCACCGGTTCGACGATGACCGCGGCCGTGTCATCGGGGTGGGAGATGCTCTGGAGGACGTAGTCCAGCTCACGCAGGGCGAACCGCGTCGCGGTCTCCTCATCCCATCCGTACCGGTAGGCGGTGGGGAACGGGGTCACCACGACCCCGCTCATCAGGGGCGAGAAGCCGGAGCGGAAGCGGGTGCCGGAGGTGGTCATGGAGGCGGTGGCGACGGTACGGCCGTGGAAGCCGCCGTGGCAGACCAGGACGTTCGGCCGGCCGGTGGCCTGACGGGCGAGCCGCAGGGCCGACTCGACCGCCTCGCTGCCCGAGTTGGCGAAGAACAGACTGTCGAGTCCCGGGGGCAGCACCTCGCCCAGCTTCTCGACCAGCCGCCGCAGCGGCGGGTGCATCACGGTCGTGTACTGGCCGTGGATGAGGGTGCCCACCTGCTCCTGCGCCGCGGCGACGACCCGCGGGTGGCAGTGGCCGGTGCTGGTGACACCGATGCCCGCGGTGAAGTCGAGATACCGCCGGCCGTCCTCGCCGTGGACGTGGACGCCCTCCCCACGGACGGCTACCACAGGAGTGGCCTGGCGAAGCTGCGGCGACAGATTGGTCATGTTCTCTCCCACACCCAACAGGTCGGCGTTTGCGCGGACTCTTCGAGACTGCGGGAGCGGACCGGGCGAAGACAATGATCGTTCTGTCGCTCCCTGGTGATCGGTATGGACGATCTGTCAACGGCTCCTCCCCGGCCCGGCGTCAAGGGGGCCCGTTGCGCACGGGACCGGAGCTTGTCAGAGTGGCCCGCATGGACGGCTCCGGCGGGATGACGTACGAGGCCGGCGCGCCGCTCACGCTCGACGCCGCGCTGCGGCTGCCGGTGCTGGCCGCGGGGCTGCCGGAGGTGGTGTCCGGCCAGGGGCAGCTGTCCCGTCCGGTGCGCTGGGTGCACATCACCGAACTGCTCGATCCGGCGTCGTTCCTCAAGGGCGGGGAGCTGGTGCTCACCACCGGTATGCCGCTGCCGGAGGGGGATCCCTCGCGGGTGCGGCGCTATGTGGAGGAGCTGGCGGACATCGGTGCGGCGGGGCTGGTGATAGAGCTGGTCCGGCGCTACCACCGGCCGCCGAACGAGCTGGTGCGCGCCTGTCTGGACCGGGACTTCCCGCTGGTGGTGCTCTCCCGGAGCGTGAACTTCGTGGAGGTCACCCAGATCGTCCACTCCATGATCATCGGCAGTCAGATCGAGAGCCTGCGCAGGGCCCATGACGTCCACGACGCCTTCACCGCGCTGACCCTGCGCGGCGCCGAGCCCGACGAGGTGGTGGGCATGGCGGCCGAGCTGAGCGGGCATCCGGTGGTGCTGGAGAACCTGGTGCACCAGGCGGTGATCTGCGGCCCCCCGGGGCCGGGGGTCGAGGCGGCGCTGACCGGCTGGGAGCGGCGTTCCCGCGCGACCCCCTCCCCGGACCGCACCGAGCTGAGCGGTCCGGAGCAGTGGCTGGTGACGGCGGTGGAGTACCGGGGTGAGCGCTGGGGACGGCTGCTGATGCTCCCGGACACCTCCGGCAACCCGGCCACCGGACCCGAGCACGCGATGGTCCTGGAGCGCACGGCCACCGCCCTGACCATCGCCCGGCTGACCCAGCACACCCGCTGGGAGCGGCGGGCTCAGCGCACCCTGCTGCTGGACCTGGTCGAACGGCGCTGCCGGTCCGCCGGGGAGGCCAGGGCGCGGGCCGAGGCGCTGGGCACACCGGTGCAGGGCCGCCGGTTCATCGTCGCCCTGGTCACGCTCGTCCGGGGGCCGGACACCCAGGAGTCGGCGGAGCTGGAGGACCGGCTGACCGCCGAGCTGGCGACGGGCGGGACATCCGTCCTGGTCGGAGCGGTGCCCGGGGATCACATCGGGGTACTGCTGACCTTCGAGCCGTCCGTCTCCTGGCGACCGCTGGCGGAGCGGCTGAGCCGTGCGGTGCGGGCGTCACGGCCGGACGCGGTGGTCAGCGTGGGCTCGGAGGTGGCGGATCTGTCCCAGCTGGCGCACTCCTTCCAGCAGGCGGCCCGGGTCGCGGACGCCGCCGTCCCCGGCACCCCCGACAAACCGTTCCACGAGCTGTGCGATATCGGGCTGCGGCAGCTGCTGTACGCGCTGCGCGGGGACGTGCGGATACAGGAGTACGTGGAACGGCAGCTGGGACGGCTGGTCCACTACGACGAGCGGCACGGCACCGATCTGCTGTCGACCTTGCGCGCCTATCTCGACGCGGCGGGCAACAAGACCGTGGCGGCGAAACGGGCCAACCTGTCCCGCCAGGCGTTCTACCAGCGGCTGCGTTCGATCGAGCGGCTCCTCGGCTGCGATCTGGAGTCCGGCGGGCAGCGCACCGAACTCCATGTCGCGCTCACTGCCTTCCAGGTGCTGCGGCTGTCACACGGCACGTCCTCCGCATCCTGAGCGTTCCGCCGGCCGTACGCGTTCCGCGTCACCGGGCGGGCCCCAGCGGACGGTGAGCCGTTCCGGCGGCCGTTCGGCGGAGCCCGCTCGCGGCACCGCCTCCTCCGGTCCCATCGCCAGCCGCAGCCCGGGGAGCCGGGTGGCCAGACAGCGCAGAGCCGTCTCCAGCTCCACCCGGGCCAGCCGGGCACCGGGGCAGTAGTGCGCGCCGTGACCGAAGCTGAGGTGGCGCGGGGTGCGGCCGGGCAGCAGCCGGTCCGGCTCGGTGAAGACGGTCTCGTCGCGGTTGGCGGAGGCGAGGGAGACCAGCACCACGTCTCCGGCGGGCACCACCACCCCGCCCACGGTGACATCGCTGGTCGCCCGGCGGGAGCGCAGCGCGTCACCGAAGGTGCCCAGCCGCAGCAGCTCTTCGATCAGCGCCCGGGGGTCGGCGGGCCAGGGCGTGGGCAGCCCGCCCCGGATGAGCAGGGTCAGCACCGCGTTGGCCACCGCGGCGACCATCGTCTCGTACCCGGTGACCAGGAAGGTGGCGGCCAGCGAGACGGCGCTGGCGTCGTCGCCGTCCCGGGCGAGCGCCGAGACCAGGTCATCCGAGGGCACCGCGGTACGTGCGGTGACCAGCGCCGCGGTGTACGCCATGAGGTCGCGCTGGGCGCGCTCGACGTCCTCCGGGGCGTGCCCGTCGACCGCGAGCACCGTCTCGGCCCAGTGCGCGAACCGGTCGCGGTCGCCCAGCGGAACGCCCAGCAGCACGCACATCACCCGCATCGCGAACGGACGGGCGAAGTCGGCCACGAGGTCGGCCTCGGCGCGGGCGGCGAAGCCGTCCACGAGCTCTTCCGCGATCTCGGCGACCGCGGCGCGCAGTCCACCGGTCCGGGTACGGGTCAGGGCCGCCGTGGCCCGGATGCGAAGCGCGGTGTGCTCGGGCGGGTCGGTGGTGAACAGCAGGCCGGGCGGCAGGGTCCCGGGCCGGATACGGGGCGCGCCGGGTTCGGTGAGCGCAGCTTTGCTCAACCGGCGGTCGGAGAGCGCGAACCGGGCGTCCCGGTACCGGCTGACGAGCCAGCCGAGGTCGCCGGACGGCATCCGCACCGGGCTGACCGGGCACTCCCGGCGCAACCACGCGTAGGGGGCCGGCGGTTCGGCCGGGCGGTCGGCCGGGAACGGCAGCCGGGGCGGCCGGTCGGGGGCGCGGACATCGCTCACGGGATGTCCCCCGACGCGTCGAGCCCCGGCTGCCCGGCCGCCACGCCCCCGGTCCCGGCCCCGGCCGTGCCCAGTGCCTCCCGGAGGGTGATCGCCCATCCGGTCCGCAGCAGCCGCCGCGCGGTCTCGTCGGCCACCGTGTCCAGCCGCCCGGTGAAGACCGCGACGCCGACGGCGGCCGGGCCCAGAGGTAACGGCGGGGTGACCGCGGTGGCCCCGAAGACGGGCGCGGGAGGTCCGGGGGTGAGTCCGGTGAACGCGATCCGCCGCAGCCGGGAGCGCACGCTCCACCACAGACAGGCGGCGTGGGCCAGCGCCGTGGCGATCTCGCTGCCGCGCCGTCGCGGCTCCACGATCTGCCGGGCGAACATCAGCAGTTCACCGTCGCCGAGCGTCTCCTCCAGCGAACCGAAGTCCTCGTAGAGCTCGCCCTCCCCGGCCCGGCCGACGGTGACGCGCAGGGCGCCGACCGCCGTATCGCCTTCCGTGCAGAGCAGATGGACGGCGCGCTCGTCGTCCTCGTCCCAGACCGGGACGCCGAGCCGGTCCAGCGTCCGCCCGTGGTGGGCCCGGCGCAGATGCAGGACATCGGCGCGGCGGGGGGTGGTGCGGGCGATCCGTACCGTGCGGACGACACCGCCGCGCGTGTAGTCGGCGACCGGCGGGTCGAGTTCGGCGAGGGCGCGGTCCGCCTCGTGGGTCCTGGAGTGGCGGCGCGGCCACAGCCGGTCGGCATCGGACCGGCTGTGGCCGCGTGTCGCCCGCTCCTCGGGCGGGATCACTTGACGAAGTCCTGGACGACCTTCGGGGGCCAGGAGCCCACATTGAGGACGCCCAGCGAGTAGGCGCGGGAGACCAGGGCCGCGCGGTTGGGCACGCGCAGCTTACGGAGCAGCCGGGTCACGTGGTACTCGACGCCCTGGCGGCTGAGGTAGAGCCGCGCGGCCAGGGGGATCGTGGACAGTCCGGCCGCGATCCCCTCCAGGATGCGTGCCTCGATCTCGGTGAGCAGCTTCTTGCGTTCGGTGACCATGTCCACCTCGCCGCCGCCCGCGGTGGGGCGCATCAGGACGAGGATGGATGCCACATGGGAGCGGCCTTCGCGCACCGCCACCGCCGTGAGCACGCTGGTGAAGGCCGAACCCTCGGGTCCGACGAGCACCGTGTGGGCGGCGAAGCGATGACGGGAGCCGTCGACGAGCCCGGTGAACTGGCGTCGCAGGGTCTGCTGGACGCTGGGGTGCACCAGATCGCAGAAGCTGCGGCCGCAAACCTCGGCCGACGCGTCGTCGAACTGGCGGAAGAACTCCCGATTCGCCTGCAGGACCGTCAGGGACGGGTCGAGACATACGACACACACCCCTGGCTGGTCGAACTGGCGCAGGAGATCGGCGTACTCGGCCTGTTCACATCCGAGCTCGTGGGGGGTTGGCCGAGCCGTATCTGCTAGTGCGGACATTGCCAAGGGACTGCCATCCCTTCCTGAATTCTGAATTTTTCGGGGAAATTGCGCGCGCAATTTTTTTTCGAATGTGATTTCAGAATGAGACTAGGGAGGAGTGGCTGATCCAGTCAACGTCAACTGCGGTCCCGCCGCCCAATCCCGTGGTCGGCGGGGGGTGGGGGTTCGGTCCGCACCCCCGGGTTTCGGTGGTTCGGTACGGTGGTTCATCCAGTGCGCCGATCGTCGCTGAATTACCGCCGTTAACTGCGGTTTTGCGGTTGAAGGCGGGGCAGCAGACGGATGAGCTCGCGGCGTCCGGAGACCTCCAGCTTGCGGTAGGCGTGGGTCAGGTGCTTCTCCACGGCACGTGTGGTCACGCCGAGTTCACCGGCGATCTCCTGGTTGGTGAGCCCGCGGCCGACCAGCCCGGTCACCGTGCGTTCGGTGCGGGTGAGGCTCGCCTCCGGCCGTACGGTGGGCGCTGTCCGGCCGTTGCGGGTGCCGGCCCGTTCGGCCAGCCAGGGCGCACCGCAGGCGGCGGCGAGGGCGGCCGCCTCCTGGAGTACGGCCTCCGCCTCGCTGCCGCCGCGCAGCCGTCTGCCCAGGGTCAGCAGGGCACGGGCGAGTTCGAGCTCGTTGGCGGAGGCGCGCAGGACGTCGACGGACTCGCGCAGCAGGTTCACCCCCCGGTCACCGCCGTGGAGCCGCCCCTTGAGCCGCAGGGCGCGGCCGATCGCGACCGGCGCGCCCCATTCCACCGCCCGCAGATGTTCCTCCTCGGCGAGGGCGAACGCCGCGCGGGCGTCGCCGACGCGCACCTGGAGGGCGGCCGCGCCGGGCCGCCACGGGAAGAGCACGGGATTGCGCCAGCCCGACGCCTCCAGCTGCCGTCCGCATGCGAGCAGGGTCTCCAGCGCCGCGCTCCACCGCCCGTGCCCGGTGTCCTGCGCCGCCTTGAGGAGCTGGAGGGCGGTGGTCAGCGTCAGGCTGGCGGACCTGCGCCGTCCGAGCCGGTCGAGGATCCGTTCGGTCAGCGCGGGGTCGCGCAGTTCCAGGGCGACTCCGGTGAGGGCCACGGTGGAGATGACGCCGATCTCCTGCCAGTGCGCCTCGGCCAGCCGTGCGGCGCGCTCGGCGTGGTCCAGCGCCTTGGCGGGGCGGCCGCGGGCGGTGAGCACCATCGCCTGTTCGAGGTGGACGAAGGCGTCCACGACGGTGGTGTCCTGCCGCACGGTGTGGCGTTCGGCCGACAGCCAGGAGCTGATGTCGCGTACCGAGTCGGAGGCGACCAGGGCGATGACCACCAGGGGCAGCGCCGAATGCACCCGGGCCGAGGTGGCCGGTTCGCGCTCCAGGATGCGGTGGGCGATCCCGGTGATCCGGCCCACCGGCAGCCGGGCGGTCAGCGTCGCCGCAGTGAGCAGCACCGCGGTCAGCTCGCGTTCGGCGGTCGAGCCGAGCGCAGGCTCCTCCCCCATCCCGTTCAGCCGGGCCACGGCGGCGGCCAGTTCAGCGGGGTCCTCGTGTCCGGAGTGCCGCAGCCGGGCCTCCAGCCGCAGGGACAGATCGCGCGCGGTACCCGCCAGGTCGGCCGCCGGGCCCAGGTCCTCGGCCACCTGGTGCAGCAGGTCGAGGACGGAAGGGGGGGTGAGTCCCACGATGGTCGGGGAGATCCTCAGGGCGGCGGCGGCCCGGTGCCGCGCCGAGGACAGCAGGGGTATCGCCTGGGAGATGTGGCGTTCACAGGCGGCCGGGTCGAAACCGCGCTCCGCGGTGGCCAGATCGATCAGCAGCCGGGCCCGTCCCTCACCGGACAGCGCACCGTCCAGCAGTGCACGCCGCAGATAGCGGGCGGCGGTGTCGGGTGCGCCCCGGCGCAGCGCGGTGTCCGCGGCGGCGCGCAGCACCTCCACCGACCAGGAGTGCCGGGAGGCGGTGACGGCCATCAGCTGGGCCGCGACCAGTTCCGCGGGGCAGCCGCTGCGGTAGAGCAGTTCGGCCGCCGCGTCGTGCAGCCGCTCGCGTTCGGCCACGGTCATGGAGGACTCGACCGCGTCCTGCACCACCCGATGGACGAAGCGGGGTTCCTGTTCGGTGGCGGTCAGTCCCAGTTCGTGGACGGCGCGCAGCGCGGCGGCGTAGCCGATCGCGTCCAGTCCGGCGAGCCGGGCCATCAGCCCGGGGTCGCTCTGGTCGCCGAGGACCGCGATGGCCGCGGCCAGGTCCCGCACCGGCTGGGGCTGGGTGCGCATACAGCCCGCGAGCCGCTCCCGGAGCTGGGAGGGCCGCAGTTCGCGGGCGGCGTCCGCATGGCACACGGTGGGCTGGTGCCCGTTCACGGCGAGGCCGAGCAGCACCGACAGCAGGAACAGCGGATTGCCCCCGGAGATGTCATGACAGGCCCGGGCGAACTCCTCGTCGCCCCGTTCGCCGAAATGCTCCTGGATCATCCCCTGGGCGGCGTCCACGGTGAGCGGCGCGGGGCTCAGTACCCGCGCGGCCGCGTCAGTGACCTCGCACAGCAGCGGGTGCTGGGCGCGCGGGTCCCCGTCGCGCAGGGTGCACACCAGGACGGCGCGCAGTCCGTGCAACCGCTTGACCAGATAGGCGAGCCAGCGCAGCGAGGGGGTGTCCACCCACTGGAGGTCATCGACGAGGAGCAGCAGCGGACCGTCCGCGCACACGTCCGCCAGCAGGGAGCGCAGCCCGTAGAGGACGGCCTCGCTGGCGGCGGCGGCCCGACCCTCCCCCGCCGGGACGGCGTCATCGGCGAAGACCGTGCGCGCGAAGCCGCCGTGTTCCCGCAGCCAGCGGTCACGGAGCTCCTCCGGGGCACCGGTGAGCAGACTGTCGAAGAGCTGGCGGACCACGCCGAAGGCGAAGTCCTGCTCCATCGGCGCGGCGTTGGCGCGCAGCACCCGTACGCCGTCGTCCTCGGTCCGCGCGGCCAGCTGTTGCAGCAGCGCGGTACGGCCGATCCCCAGCGGGCCGGTGAGCAGCAGCAGTGACGAGTCCCCCGCACGGGCCGCCGCCAGGGCCTCCGCGACCTGTGCCTTCTCGGCCTCGCGCTCAAGCAACATCCGTTCCGTACCCCTCTGTCGCCCGGATCAGCGTGCGCAGTTCCGCCCGCCCACGGATCCGCAGCTTTCGGTAGGCACCGCTGAGCCGGAGCTCGACGGTGCGGGTGGTCACCGACAGCAGTTCGGCGATCTCGCGGTTGCCCCGGCCGTGTCCGGCCAGCGTCGCGGTGCGCCGTTCGGCTTCGGTCAGCGTGGCCCACGCCGGATGCGGGACGGCGCCGGACGCGGCGGGCCGGCCCAGCCGCCCGGTGAGGACGCGCACCCGCTCGGCCAGCCTGCTGGAGGGGCGGTGGGTGGTGGTGAGGGTGGCCAGCTCGGCCAGGAGCGCGGAGGCCGCGCAGCGGTCCCCGGCGTCCAGTTCGGTCCTGACCAGCTCGGTGAGCGCTCCTGCCAGGGCCAGCAGGGAGGGCGTGCCACGCAAGGTGCCCACCGCTTCGCGGAGCCGCTCGGCGCGCCCTTCACAGGCCACCCGTCCGGCGCCGAGCTGGGCCCAGCCCAGCGCGCTCGGCGCGCCCCACCGCAGAGCCAGCGCGACCTCTTCCCGGGTCAGCCGCTGGGCCTCCTCGTGGTCCCCGGCCGCGTGGCAGGCGCGGGCGGCCATGGAACGCCAGGGCATCAGGGCGGGATTGATGTGGCCGCGGCGCAGCAGCCGTCGTCCGGCGCCGCGGAAGCGCTCTCTCGCGTCGGTGATCCGGCCGTCCACCAGGTCCACCGTCCCCTGGGCGAAGAGCAGATACGCCCAGGCGGCGCCTTCCCGTTCCCCGGTGGGCGGGGCGGTCGCGGCGAGTGCCCGGGCCCGGTCGGTCTGACCGCTCTCCAGCGCGACGGTGATCTGGACGGCGGACAGATAGGGAGCGGCGTCCGGGTGCCAGCGGGCGTGCGGCAGGGAGCGTTCCGCTGCGGCGGCGTCCCGTTCGGCCATGTCCAGCCGTCCGCGCCGCAGATGGAGTTCGCCGCGGACGGCGAGGACGAGCGCGGACGCGGCGCGGGCGTGCTGTCGGCGCAGTTCGGTGTGGAGGACGTCCAGCCGGGTCCCGGCCTCTTCGACGTCGTCGGTGAGGAACAGGGCGCGGGCCGCGGCGAGCCGGGGCAGGATCAGGGCGCCGCCGCCCTCCTGGCCGGTGGCCGCGCGGCGGGCCAGCTCCCGCGTCAGCGCCAGGTTCTCGGCGCGCAGGGCGAGCTGCCAGGCGCGGGCCCCGGCCTGGGCGGGACACGGCGGCCGCTCGGGCAGCGGGGGGACGTCGGCCAGGGTCAGCGCGGTGTCGTCCTCCCGTCCCTCGTCGGAGAGCCAGTAGAGGGCGGCCAGTTCGGCCCGCTCCACGTCATGGGCGGTGGGCAGCGCGCTCAGCACCGCCCGGCGCAGCCCCTCGACACCGCCGCGGGTCAGGCCCAGATCGGCGGCGCGGGTGCGGGCCCGGGAGAGCTGGCCGCCCTCGGTGCGGATGATCTCCTCCAGGCGGCGGTCCCCGGCCTCGGGCGCGGCCAGCACCTCGATGGCGGCCAGTTCCAGTCCCAGCCGGGCCCGTGATCCGGGCTCCATGGGCTCGTCCAGCGCCCGGGTCAGACAGGCGATGGCCTCGGCCGACCGCCCGGCGCGCAGCGCGGCGGCGCAGGTGCGGCGCAGGGTGTGGACCGCCCAGGGCTCTCCGGCGGGACGGGCGGCGAGCAGCAGCCGGGTGATCTCCTCGTCGGGTACGGCGGCCCGGTGCGCCAGCTCGGCGGCGCGCGCGAAGAGGTCGGCGCGCTCCGCGGCGGTCATCTCCTCCAGGACCCGGGTCCGCACGTCGGCGTTGCGCAGCCGCAGTCCGGTGCCGGAGGCGACGGTGAGCCCGGTCGCCTCCAGGGTGGCGCGCAGCCCCGGCTCCCGTGCCGCCCCCGGCCCCGCCAGCGTGTACAGCAGGGGCAGGTCCAGCAGTTCACCGCAGACCGCCAGGGCGCGCAGCACCGCCACCGCGGTGTCCGGCAGCCCGCTCAGCGCCCGGGTGGTGTGCTCGCCGGTGACCGCGGTGATGAGCGCCCGGAGTTCGGGGACCCGGGCGGCCAGCGGTCGGTGGCCGCGCGCGGCGAAGCGGCTCAGCGCCTCGTGCGCCACCGCGGGACTGCCCGCCGTGGCCTCGGCGGCGGCCGAGGTGAACGGCTCCTCACCCGGTTCGCCGCAGATCAGCGCCACGGCGGTGGCGATGTCCCGGTCGGTCAGCGCGGACAGGGTGAGCTGGGTGACGGGCACCGGGCCGGGAGCCGAGGTGATCCCGCTCCAGCCCGGGTGATGACCACCGGTGCTGCTGGCCACGACCGCCGCAGGGGTACCGGGCAGCCGGCGTATCAGGGCACCGAACCAGCGCAGTGAGGCCGGGTCCAGCAGCCCCACGTCCGCCACGGTCACCAGTGTGGGCTGGTCCCGGGCGCTGCGCAGCAGTTCGGCCAGTCCCGGTAAACGGGTGTCCGGGCCATGTCCGACCAGGACCTGCCGGGTGCCGTCGCCGAGCCCGTCCACGGGGGTCAGCAGTTGGTCGACGGCGCCGTAGCGCAGGGCGTTCTCGCTGGGGGTGGCCTCGGCGCGCAGGACGCGGAGTCCGCGGTCGGCGGCGAGCCGGGCCACCCATCCGAGCAGTGCGCGCTGTCCGGAACCGGGGCGGCCGGCGATCGTCACGACCGCGGGCCGACCCCTGCCGAGGTCGGTGACGACCCGGGCCAGCGCTGCCTGCTCTCGTTCTCGCCCGGGGAACGGGAGCCCGTTGAACTGCATGGTGTGACTATATGTCCGGCGGATCGCCGGGGGGGCCGGGGCGGTGCTGTCACGTTGTGGTCAGTATCGCCCGCGCGAGGCGGAGACCCAAGCCGGTGCCCGGGGGTCGGGAACGCTCGGGGTGTGCAGCACCGAGGACAGCTCGGTGCGCTGGCTGACCCCCAACTTGCGGTAGACACTGGTGAGATGGGTCTCCACGGTGCGCACCGTGACGAACAGCGACTCGGCGATCTCCCGGTTGCCCGCACCGCGCGCGGCCAGCCCGGCGACCGTGCGCTCGGTGCCGGTGAGCAGATCCGCCGGCGAGGCGGTGATCTCGCGCATCCGTCCGCCCGCGGCGACCAGCCGCCGCCGCGCGTCCCGGGCGAGCGCCAGCGCCCCGCAGCTCTGGGCCAGGTCGGCCGCGGTCCGCAGATGCTCCCGCGCGCCGCGCGGATCACCGTGCTCCAGCAGCGCTCCGCCGAGCAGCAGTTCCGCGCGGGCGTACTCGGCGCGGGCGGGTGAGGCGGACAGCTGGTCGACGGCCTCGGTGAGCAGCTCGACACCGGCCGTGCCGGAGGTGATCACTCCCCGGGCGAGCGCGGCGAGTCCCAGCGCCCGCGGGGTGTTCCAGCGCCGGGCCAGTTCGGTGCCGTGGTCGACGGCGTCCCGCATCCGGTCGGGGTCCTTCCCCGCGGCACGGACACAGGCCGCCTCGACCCACCAGGGGACGAAGACGGGGTTGGCGAGCCCGGCCTCGGCCAGCGAGGCACCGCAGTCCAGCAGCAGCCGCAGCGCGGTGTCACCGTCGCCCAGCGCCCACCGGGCCCGTGCACGGGCCATCAGGTACCAGTGGTACTCCATGGCGAACCCGTCGATGTTCGGCCGGGTGACCCGCCCCAGCAGCTCCTCGGCGCGCTCGGGTTCACCACGGTCGATCAGGACGGTGGCCAGCGCGGTCTGCGGCATGGTCACGTTGGAGACCCACCGCTCCTCGCCGATGATCTCCAGGGAGGTCTGGGCGTCGGCGAGCGCGTCGGCCATCGCGCCGATCCCGTGCAGCACCAGGGCACGGCTGGACAGGGCCATCACATACGACCACACCGCGGCGTTCTCCTGGCTGAGCCGCAGCGAGCGGTCCAGCGCCTCCAGCGCCCCCTCGGTCTCGTCGGCCAGGCTCAGACTGACCGAGGACAGCAGCAGCGACCAGTTGTCGACCGCCACCCCCGAGGCGCTCAGGGTGTGCCGCGCCCGGCACACCGTCCGCTCGGCGGACCCGCCGCCCAGCGCCGAGTGCAGCGTCATCACCGCGAGGATCTGGCGCTGTGCGGGGGTGTCCCCGGGCGGCTCGGGCATCCGTGCGAACCGCTCCCGGACCGCGTCGATGGTCGCCTTCTCATCGGAGCCGGTGATCAGCAGCGCGGAGCGGACGAGGGTCAGCAACTCGGCATCGGCCGGATCGGGTTCGGGGCCCGTCCCGGCCTCGAGCGCGTCCAGCACCTCGGTGAGCACCCGGACCGCGCTGCGCGAACGCTGTACGGGCAGACAGGTCATGCCGTACTGCACGGCGATGGGCGCCTTGGCGCGGACGTCGGAGGTCAGCGACAGCGCGTGCTCCAGCAGCCGGACCGCTTCCACCGGGTTGATCTCGGCCAGCGCCCGCGCGAGCTGCACCCGGACCGGGACGCTGTCCCGCTCGGCCTCCAGTACGCGGTACAGATAGCGGGCGGTGGCCTCGGGGGCGCCCCGGTGCTCGGCCTGGGCGGCGGCCTCGCGCAGCACCACACGCATCCACGGCTCGGGGGTACCGGGGACCAGCAGCACCTGGTTGGCCACTTCCTCGGCGGGCCGGCCGATATCGCTCAGCAGCAGGGCGGCCCGGGCGCGCAGGGTGGCCAGGGCCGGGGCACCGGCGGTCTCGAGCACCGCCGAACGCACCACGTCATGCGCCAGGTCCCGGCGGTCGGGCGCCATCACCTCGGCGTCGCGCAGCAGCGCCACGGCCTCGGCGACCCGGGCGGCGGGCACTCCGGCGAGCGCGCCGATATGCCCGGCGTCCTCGTCCCCGAGCACGGCGATCGCGGTGGCCACGTCCCGGACCCAGCCGGGCCGGTGGTCGAACAGGGCGCGCACCGACAGCGCGACGACGTACTGGCCGACCTCGGCGATCTCCTGGATACCGTGTTCATCCGGCGCCACGCCCTTGGCACGCAGCTCGCGCAGCAGGCGGGCCACGGTGAGCGGGTTGCCGCCGCAGACCGCCGCGGCGCGTTCGGCGAAGGCGGGCGCGACGGGGGTGGGGAAGACCAGCCGCGCCATCTCGCCCACGTCCGTGTCGGTCAGCGGATCGAGGCGGAGCACCGAGGTGCGGGGCTGGCCGAGGATATCGGCCAGTGCGCCGGGCGCGGCGGGCTCGGCCCCGGTGCGCTGGGCGAGCACCACCAGCAGCGGGAGGTGGTCGGCGCGCCGCAGCAGGAAGTCGATCCAGCGCAGCGATCGCTCATCGCACCAGTGCACATCGTCCAGGACGAGCGCCAGCGGGCCCCGGCCCATCAGATTGGCGGCGAGCCAGTACAGACCGTGCAGCACCGGATAGGCGGCGGCCGGCGCGCACGGCTCGTCGGGGCCGGGTCCGGGAGTGAGGGCGGGGAGGGCACGGGCGGCGCTGCCGCGCAGCAGCGGGGAGTGCCCGGCGTTCCCGTCGGTGAGTCCCAGGGCGGCGAAGAGGGCGCGGACCCCGCCGTATCCGGTGCCCGCGGCGACCTCGCGGCAGGTGCCGTAGAGCACGGTCATTCTGCGGCAGGCGTCGCTCTCGAGGAAGGCGCGCACCAGACTGGTCTTGCCGATCCCGGCCGGTCCGGTCAGCAGCACCAGTCCGGAGTGTCCGGCGATGGCGGACTCGGCGTGGCCGGTGAGCGCCGCGAGTTCCCCGGTCCGGCCGACGAGCGTGGCACCGGAGGCCGTGGTCCGCTCGTCCACCACGGCAGTCCCCCTCGACCCCACCCACTGCTCACTGCACAAACTGCGAAAAATACGAAAACTACGCTACTCGGTGCGATCGTCAGGCTACATGAACCGTATGACGACGATCAATGACCTGCGCAAAGGCTCCCGAAAGTCCGGCGCCGGGCACAAAGAGGCCCGGGGACGGCCGGTGTGGTGAGGGCTTACACCGTTCCGCTCCCCGGGCCATGCGGTTTCACCGTGTGGGTACGAGGCGTGGAGTTCTCTATGGCGTCTCCTTTCGTCGGGTCACGGATCTGATCGAGTCACATTTCTCACGAGGTCACGCGGGGGCGCGTCACACCGGAACGGACCGGGGGCGACCGGTCCCGGCCCGATCGGGGTCAGGGCGTGGAGCTCGAACCAGACGACCTTGCCCACCGCCGTCGCGGTGCTGCCCCAGCAGCGGGAGAGCAGTTCCAGCAGATGGATCCCGCGCCCGCCCTCGTCCTGTTCGCCCGCCCGGCACAGCCGGGGGATTCCGCAGTCCTCGTCCGCGACCTCGCAGCGCAGGGCGCGGTCCGCCGCGCGGAGGGAGAACGTCAGCCGGATGGGGCCGCAGGCGTGCCGTACGGCATTGGTGACCAGCTCGCTCACCAGCAGTTCGGCGTCATCGATGTGGTCGTGGAGGGCCCAGGCGGTCAGCTGCGCGACGGTGAGGCGGCGGGCCCGGGGCACCGAGGCGGGTTCGGACGGCAGCAGCCACGAGGTCCCACCGCTGGTGGCCGGGGCGTTCCGGACCGGCCGACGGGCCGCGCTCATGGACGCGGGCGGGGCGATGGTGAGGGTGGGGACGTTCATCACGATTGGTCGGGGCAGGCCCGGGGGGCGGGGACGACACGCCCGTCGGGGAGCAGTTCGCCGGTGTCCGCGAAGATCACCACTCCGTTGCAGAGCAGGCTCCAGCCCTGCTCGGGATGGCAGGCCACCAGACGCGCGGAATCATGGTCGGGCGCGTCCGCGGCGGGACAGGGGGGCTGATGGAGGCACATGGCTGAACCTTCGCTCTTCCGCCGACGGTCGGCGGAACTCTTCCGAGGCATCCAGCATGGTGCGCCGCGGAGGGACGCAGCGAGGGGAGATATCCCCGCATCGGTACCCGATACCACCCCCGGACCCCCGGGGAGGTCACACCCGGCCACCCTCGCTCACCCCGGGTACGTCATCCGCACACCGTCCGCGCCGGACCGGTGACGGAGGGTCGCGGGTACGTCCCGCGGGGCATGCGACGGCCCCCGCCCAGGCATAGCCTGGTGGTATCGGCTCGGTCCGCGTGGGCGGGGTCCCGCCCACCCGAGGCTGGTTCGAGGCATCGATGGGCGCGGTGGCAACGGACATCTCGACCGGACGGCAGACCGGCAGGCTGCCGTCGGAGGTGACGAGTTTCGTGGGGCGTCGGCACGAGGCGGCCGAGGTCAAGCGGATGCTGTCCGCGTCCCGGCTGGTGACCCTCACCGGTGTCGGCGGTGTCGGCAAGACGCGGCTGGCCCTGCGGGTCGCCGAGGAGGCGCGCCGGGCCTTCCCCGACGGCGTCTGGCTCGCCGAACTCGCCGAACTGGACCATCCCGCGCTGCTCGCCCAGAGCCTCACCGAGGCCCTGGAGATCCGCGACCACTCCTCCCGCCCGCCGATGGACGTGCTGATCGATCATCTGCGGGAGAGGCAGATCCTGCTCGTCCTGGACAACTGCGAGCACCTGCTGCACGCCTGCGCACTGCTCACCGACCGGCTGCTGCGCGAGGCCCCCGGGCTGCGGGTACTGGCCACCAGCCGCCAGGTGCTGGGCATCGGCAGCGAGCAGACGCTGGCCGTTCCCACCCTGACCCTGCCCGACCCCACCGGGCCACGGCTGTCCACCGGGGCGTTCGCGCAGTGCGACGCGGTACGGCTGTTCACCGAGCGGGCCCGCGCGGTACTGCCCGGGTTCACCGTCACCGAGGCCAACCGGGACGAGGTGGAGGGGATCTGCCGACGGCTGGACGGCATTCCGCTCGGCATCGAACTGGCCGTCGTCCGGCTGCGCGCCCTGTCCGTCCACCAGTTGCTGGACCGGCTCGACGACCGGTTCCGGCTGCTGACCACCGGCTCCCGGGCGGTCCTCCCCCGCCACCAGACGCTGCGCGCGCTGATCGACTGGAGCTATGACCTGTGCACCGAGCGCGAGCAGCTGTTGTGGGCCCGGGTCTCGGTCTTCGCCGGAAGCCTGGACCTGGAGGCGGCCGAGGCGGTCTGCTCCGGCGACGGCCTGGTCCGCGAGGAGATCCTCGATCTGGTGACCGAGCTGGTGGACAAGTCGGTGCTGCTGCGGGAGGAACACGGCGCGGCGGTGCGCTACCGGATGCTGGACACCCTGCGCGCCTACGGCCGGGAGCGGCTGGCGGCGGCCGGTGAGGAGACCGCCCGGCTGCGCTGCCACCGCGACTACTACCGGCAGCTGGCGGCGGACGCGCGCGCCGCGCTGTTCGGCCCCGCGCAGGTCCCGTGGTTCACCCGGCTCCAGCTCGAACACGCCAATCTGCGCACCGCGCTGGAGTTCTGCTACGAGGATCCGGCGGAGACCAGCTGCGGTCTGGGGATCGCGGCCGATCTGCTCTACCACTGGATCACCAGCTACTACCTCAGCGAGGGGCGCCGCTGGCTGGACGACGGACTCACCGCCTGCTCCGAACCGAACGAGGTCCGGGCCCGGGCGCTGTGGACCAACAGCTGGCTGGCCATCATCCAGTCCGACACCGACGGCGCCTCCGCCCTGCTCAGGGAGGGCCGGGAGATCGGCGAACGGCTGGACCTGGAGCCCGTCCTCGCCTACACCGCGCTCTACTCGGGCATGGTCGCGATGTACCGGGGCGACGCCGACGCCGCCATCGCGCTCTACGAGGAGGCCGTCAGCCGCCACCGCGCCACCGGTGACCCGGTGGGTCTGGCCCTGGCACTCATCCGGCTCTCACTGGCCCACTCGTTCATCGGTGACTCACCGCGCGCCGTCGCGCTGGGCGAGGAGTCACTGGCGGTGTGCGACGCCTACGGCGAGGGCTGGCACCGTGCCTACACGATGATGGCGCTGGGGGTCGAGGTGTGGCGGCAGGGCGACACCGGGCGCGCCACCGCGCTGGAGCGGGAGAGCCTCACGTTCAACCGCTCGCTGGACGATCCGCTGGGGGTCGGGGTCAACCTCGAGGTTCTGGCCTGGATCGCGGCCACCGAAGGGGACTTCGCGCGGTCGGCCCGGCTGCTGGGTGTGGTCCGCACCGTCTGGCGGGCGGTGGGCGCCTCGCTGTCCGGCTACGGGCACCTCGTGCACTACCACGAGGAGTGCGAGGCCGCAGTGGGCCGTGCGTTGGGGAAACCGGCCTTCAACGCGGCGGTGAAGGAGGGCTCCCGGCTCTCCTACGACGAGGGGCTGGTCTACGCCCTGGAAGACGAACTGCCCACGGCGGAACCGGCGGTGGCCGAACGGCCGTCTCCCCTGACGCGCCGGGAGTCCGAGATCGCGCAACTGGTCGCCCAGGGACTCAGCAACAAGGAGATCGCCGCGTCCCTGGTGATCGCCCAGCGCACCGCCGAGGGCCATATTGAGCACATTCTGAGCAAACTCGGTTTCACCTCGCGTGCGCAGGTGGCGGTGTGGGTAGCGGAACAGGGCCGGGCCACGCCCACCGACGGGGAAAACCCGTCCGACTCCACCCCCGCGCCGTAGGGGGCGGAATTTTATTCGACTCAGGTTCCCTTGTCCTCAGTTTCTTCACAGACGACACGAAAATCGTTACCTGGCCCGCGTTCGAGGGATCATGCGTCAGGCTCGAGGGACGAGCCGCAACGGTCGTGTCAGCACGACCGACGCGACCGAGGAGGTCCCGACGTGACTGTTGCCCCAGTCGGCCATACCGGCGATGCCGCGGAACTGTTCCGCGGCACCGCCCACAGCCCGTCGTACTTCGCGCTCAACCGCGCCGGGGTGACGGGCGGCGGACAGGAGCTCGTGGACTTCTGCATCCCCTGCAACCCGTACTTCCCCACCCCCGCGATGTTCGCGGTGATGGCGGTCCGGCTGCGCGACATCCTCACGTACTACCCCAGCTCCGCGGAGACCATCACCGCCGAACTGGCCGACGTACTGGGGCTCCAGCCGCAGACCATGGCGATGGGCAACGGCTCGACCGAGCTCATCACCTGGATCGACCACTTGCTGGTCAAGGAGAGCCTGGCGGTGCCGATCCCCACCTTCGGCCGGTGGACCGACCAGCCGATGGAGACCGGCAAGCGGGTGGACATGTTCCAGCTGCCGGAGATGAACGGCTTCGCGCTCGACCCGTCGGCGTTCGTCTCCTTCGTGCGCTCCCGGGGCTCGCGGGTGGCCGTCATCTGCAACCCCAACAACCCCGACGGCGGACTGCTGTCCCGGCAGGCCGTGATCGCCATGATGGACGCGCTCGCCGACCTCGACCTGATCGTGATCGACGAGTCCTTCCTGGAGTTCGCGGACACCGAGGCGTATCCGAGCGTCGTGGACGAGGCCGTGCTGCGGCCCAATGTGATCGTGCTGCGCAGCCTCGGCAAGAACTTCGGACTGCACGGCGTCCGGTTCGGCTATCTGGTGGCCAACCCGGCGCTCGCGGTGCAGATCCGGTCCCGGCTGCCGAAGTGGAACCTCAACTCCTTCGCCGAGGTACTCGTCTTCATGCTGAAGCGGTACCGGCAGGAGTACATGGACAGCCTGCGCATGATCAGCCTGGACCGGCAGCAGATGACCACGCAGCTGGCCGGGCTGCCCGGAGTGACGGTCTACCCCTCGCAGGGCAACTTCGTCTTCGTCAAACTCCCCGCCGGGCTGGACGGCACCTGGGTCCGGGACCAACTGCTCTCCCAGCACGGGGTGCTGGTCCGCGAATGCGGCAACAAACTGGGCAGCAGCAGCCAGTTCATGCGGCTGGTGGTGCGCTCCCAGCCGGATGTGCAGCGGCTGCTGACCGGGCTGAGCACCGTGATGTACGGGACGTCCTTCTACGCGCCCCAGGTCAGCTGGGAGCAGCAGGCCCCGCTCAACCCCGCACCGCAGGCGCAGTTCGACTACCTCTACCAGCAGGCCCCGCAGCTGTCCGGCGCACCGGTGATGCCCGAACAGCAGATGTACCCCGCGGCCGCCCTGCCGATGGGCGGCGGCGCGGCGACCGGCTACCCGCAGGGCGACTACGGCGCGGGCTACGCGGTGCAGCAGCCCATGGCGGAGCTGTCCCCCGCCTATGTCGCCACGCCCCCGGTGCAGATGGCCCCGTACCCGGCGGCGATGGCACAGACACCGGCACCCCCGATGCAGTCCGCGCGCAGCCAGCTCGCCCAGCTCCAGGCGCAGTTGCAGGCCGAGCAGCTGGCCCAGGTCGGCCAGCAGGCTCCCGCCCCGCAGATGCAGAGGGCTCCGGCACCCCAGCAGCAGGGCCTCCAGGACCAGACCGGGCAGCTGGCGAGCGCGCTGGCCCAGACCTCGATGATGCCCCCGGCGCAGACCCGGACACCGGCCGCGGCCTACACGGCCCAGGACTCCCGGGAGGACACCACCATCGACCAGATCCCGGTCTACGGGCAGCCGGACACCGCCGCGCAGGAGTCCGCGGTGGAGCGGACCCAGGCCATCTCGTACGATCCCGCGGAACTCCGGGCCACCGCCCGGCCCGTGGTGGACGACGACCCCGACGGCACCACCCCGGCCCTCCAGCGCTATCCGCGCCCGGCCGCCTACCTCCGGACCGACGACACCTCGGGCTGAGCCAGGTCCTGTCCTCCCGGTCTTCGTGGATCAGGCCGCGGCGTCCGGTACCGGGCATCGCACGGCGGAGGGTCGTCCTCGTACCGGGCGTACCCGGATGACCCCGACCACGCGGCGAGGCGCGGTGCCAGGCGTCGCGGACCCGCGAGGACCAGCAGGACAGGACCTATGGCCGCCGGTCCTCGCGCGGCCAGGCCGGGGCCACCCCGGCCACCGCGCAGACCGCGATGTGCAGCAACAGCGGATGGGTGTACGGCTCGCGGTCGTCCGGCGAGTGCACCACCCGGGGATCCTCGTCCGCGGCGCCGGACCGGCCCTCGGCCGCACCGGACACCATGCCGCCGACCGCGTACAGCGCGATCGGCGGCCACTCCACCCCGACATCCGACTGCGGGGGCACGATCCACCACCAGCGGCCGCCGTGGGCGAGCACACATCCCGCCCGGGGCAGCAGATCCATCACCCGGCGCCCGTCGCTCTCGACCAGTCCGACGGCGTCGTAGTCGCGGCCCGTCCGCAACGCCGGTGGCAGCGCCAGCCGGCGGCGGCCTCCCGGCTCCGGACGGGATCCACGCTGCCGGAACCGGCCGCGGACGAGGCCGGGCAGCGCACCGGCGAAGGCGTGAGTCATCTACGGGCACATCGCAAAGGTCGGGCCGCTTGCGCCTGCGCGGAGTGCGGCGGCGTCACGGCCGCGGTCCGGGGCAGGGCCCGGCCACGGCTGCGCTAACGGGATCATGACGCCACTATGCGCACCGCCCCTCACACTTGGCAAGGGGCACTCTGGAATGTGCAGAGTCGCAAGTGCAGTGTGTCTGCGCCGTACTGAGCATGGCACACTGCGAACATCAGCAAGGGGGAGGTCAGGGGAGGTATCTGGTGAGCGAACCGCGGTCGGCCCCGACCGTGGGCCACGTCGTTCTCGGCAGGCGGTTGCAGGACCTGCGGGAGAAGGCCGGGCTCAAGCGTGAACAGGCGGCCAGGGTGCTGCGGGTCGCGCCCGCGACCGTCCGCCGGATGGAGACCGCCGAGGTCGCGCTGAAGGTTCCCTACGTACAACTGCTGCTGGACGCCTACGGGATCCGGGGCGCGGAGCTCGAGGCGTTCATCACCCTGACCGAGGAGGCCAACCAGCCCGGCTGGTGGCAGCGGTTCCACGACATCCTCCCGGACTGGTTCAGCGTGCATGTGAGCCTGGAGGGGTCGGCCGAGATGATCCGGGCCTACGAGCCCCATTTCGTCCCCGGACTGCTCCAGACCGAGGAGTACGCGCGCGCCGTGATGCAGACCGGCGCCATCGGCCGGGCGGCGCCGAGGGACGCCGAGCGCCATGTGGCACTGCGGATGGAGCGTCAGGCACTCCTCGTCCGCCCGGACGCGCCCCGGCTGTGGGTGGTGATGGACGAGACGGTGCTGCGCCGTCCGGTCGACTCCGCCGCGGTGATGCGCCGCCAGATCGACCGGCTGCTGGAGGCCACCGAGCAACCG
This sequence comes from Streptomyces sp. NPDC045899, assembly GCF_056431485.1. Lineage (NCBI taxonomy): Bacteria > Bacillati > Actinomycetota > Actinomycetes > Kitasatosporales > Streptomycetaceae > Streptomyces > Streptomyces sp. NPDC045899. The sequence goes on along the minus strand of NZ_JBWKKP010000014.1, from coordinate 17,111 downwards.
CGCATCACACTCCAGATCACGGAGTTCGCCTCCGGCCACCACCCGGGCACCTACGGCCCCTTCGTCCTCTTCCGCTTCGCTGTCCCCGAACTGCCGGACATGGTGTACGTCGAGTACCTGACCGGCGCCGTCTACCTCGATGAACGTATCGAGGTGGCCGCCCATCTGGAGGCCATGGACCGTATGGCCGCACAGGCGGCAACCGCACGACGCACGAAGGAGATCCTGATGGATCTCCGCGAGGAGCTCTGATCTCGATGGATCGCATCTATAACGGCATGCGCGCGTCCGACCTCGGCAGCGAGGGCTGGCAGAAACCGTGGAGCGGTGGCAACGGCGGAAACTGCGTCGAGGCCCTGAAGCTGGACGACGGGCGCGTGGCGCTGCGCCAGTCCACCGATCCGGACGGGCCCGCTCTGATCTACACCCACAGTGAGATCGTGGCCTTCATCCAGGGCGCCAAGGCCGGCGAGGCCGACTTCCTCGTCTCCTGAACCCGCGCCCCGTCACCCCGTACACCTCCGCAGATCGCGCCGACCCCCATGGAGCGCAGCATGCCGGACCTGGATCCAGGGCCCACCCGGATCGACACCAGCAGACCACACCCCGCCCGCGTCTACGACTACATCCTGGGCGGCAAGAACAACTATCCCGTGGACGAGGAACTGGCGAAGCGGATGCTCGCCATCGACCCCACGGTCACGACCTCCGCCCGGACCAACCGCGCCTTCATGCGGCGCGCCACCGAATGGCTCGCCCACGCGGGCGTCCGCCAGTACCTCGACATCGGCACCGGCATACCCACGGAGCCGAACCTGCACCAGATCGCCCAAGCCGTCGTGCCCGACGCCCGGATCGTCTACACGGACAACGATCCCATCGTGCTGTGCCACGCCGAGGCGCTGCTGCGCAGCACACCGCAGGGGCTGACGCACTACCTCGAGGCGGATGTGCGCGAACCGGCACGGATCGTGCAACAGGCCGGTGAGGTACTGGACTTCGACCGGCCCATCGCCCTCTCCCTCATCTCACTGATGCACTTCATCGGGGACGAGGACGGCGCGTACGAACTGGTGCACCGTCTGGTGGAGGCGCTCGCGCCCGGCAGCCACCTGGTGCTCTCACACGCCACGTCGGACGTCGACCCGAAGGCGGGCGAGGAGGTGGTCGAGCTCTACCGGCGGTCCGGTGTCACGCTGCGGCCACGCTCCCGCACCGAGGTGGCGCGTTTCTTCGAAGGGCTCGAACCGGTGGGCTCCGGACTTGTCCGGGTCTCGGACTGGCGTCCGGACACCTCCGAGGAGACGCTGCTGCCCCCGGGCGAGCAGGTCACCGTGTACGCGGGCCTCGCGCGCAAGCGGTAGCCGCGCTCCGGCCGCCGTCTCGGCCGCCGTCGTTCCGTACGGCGGCGGCCACCCGCGCTACGCCCCCGGGTCTTCCGCGGCCAGGGCGTTCAGCAGACCGGCGGTGAACGCGGTGCGGACCGGGACGGGAGCCAGCACGGTGTGCTCGTGGCGCGCGTGGGCGCCCGAGCCGAGGGCTCCCAGGCCGTCGAGGACAGGCCGCCCGAGCCCGGCCACGAAGTTGCCGTCGCTCGCCCCGCCGACCGCCGTCTCCTCCAGGGCCCAGCCCTGCTCGGCCGCGACGGCGCGGGCCAGCCGGTACAGCCGCCGGGACCCCTCGTCGGGGACCATCGGCGGCCGGTTCCACTCACCGGTGACGGTCAGCCGCACCCGTGGGTCGGAGGGGCTGAGGGACCGCAGCGCGGCGTCGATCCGCGCCATCTCGGCGGGGTCGGCGATCCGTACGTCGACACCGCAGCTCGCCCGCGCGGCCACCACGTTTCGGCCGGTGCCGCCGCTGATCAGCCCCACGTTCACGGTGGTTCCCCGCTCCGCCGAGCCGAGCGCGGCGATATGCGGCACGATCTCGGCCAGGGCGTGGATCGCGCTGGCCCCGGCGAACGGGTCCAGCCCCGCGTGCGACTCCACACCGCGGGCGGTCACATCGAACAGACCGACGCCCTTGCGCGCGGTCTTGACCGCCCCGTCGAGCGACGCCTCGAAGACCAGGGTGGCCAGGGCGTCCTCGCTCAGCCGCTCGATATGGCGACGGGAGGCGGGGCTGCCGATCTCCTCGTCGCCGGTGAGCAGCAGCCGCACCGAGGGGTGCGGCAGCGCCAGCTCGCGCACCAGCCGCACGCTCCACACGGCCTGGACGATGCCGGTCTTCATATCGAACACGCCCGGTCCGCACGCCCGGCCGTCCTCCACCGCGAAGGGCCACTCGGCGAGCGTCCCGGCGGGCCAGACCGTGTCGTAGTGGCACAGCAGCAGCACGGTCCCCGGCGCGGTGCCGCGACAGGTCACCGCCAGTGTGTCGCCGTACTCTCCGCCATCGTGCCGCTCGGTCACGTCCGGTCCACCGAGCCGTTCGTCCACCCAGTCGCTGATGGCGGCGAGTCCGGCGGACAGCAGCCGCTTGTCGGTGCTCGGGGTCTCCAGCTCCACCAGGGTCCGCAGGTCGTCGATCATCTCGGGGAGCGCCCGCTGAGCGGCGGCGGCGAGCTCGGTGGGCGTCATCGAGGAGTCCTTCCCGGCGGGGGCGGCGGCGATCGGCCATGGGAGGAATCATGACGGAACACCCACCGGTTCCGGACGCGCCGGAGCCCCGTCGCGCTCGAGACGCGGTGGAGGGCAGCGCGCAGCCGCTCGCCAGGCGCACCACGTGGCGGCGACAGACCGGTCGGCCTCACTCCCCCGGAGGCGGCCCGTCCCAGCTCCGCACGGCCAGCTCGTCCCCCACGGCGAGGGTGCCGGTGCGGATCACGGAGAAATTGGTGCCGAAGAGGGTGCCTCCGCCTTCGGGCGCCCTGCGGTAGCGGGCCAGGGTGCGCAGCGGCTCCGGCCCCGCCTTGACCCCCTTGGCCTGATCGACCGTGGTGACCACACAGCGGACGGCCGATTTGGCGAAGCCCAGCTCGGTGTCACCGATGGCGAGCCGGCGGACCCGGTCCTCCGTGTGCGGCTCGGTCCATCCGTCGACCACCACATTGGGGCGGAAGCGGGTGATCGGCAGCGGTTCGCCACCCTCATCGGTGATCCGCCGGTTGAGCTCGGCCAGGCTGGACCGGGAGACGATGTGCACCGCGTTGCTGTCGGCGTAGCCCGAGGTGCCGGGGGTGAGTCCGGCGGCCACCCGCGCGTGCTCCGGCGGCACCCGCATCAGTCGGCAGCCCACGCCCAGTGCGTCCGACAGCCACGCGGCCACCTCGTCGCCCTGGTCGATGCCCTGGTACGGCGAACCGAACAGCTCGACGTCGCGCCGGGCCGACACCGTGTCGATGCCGATGTTCAGCTCCCCGGCGCCGGGCGCGGTCAGGGTGAGCCGCTCACCGTCGTCGTCCACCCGGGGGTGGATGAGCGCGAGCACCGGATGGCGGCGCTGGGTGCGGTAGACCCCGTCCTCGTCGGTCACCATGAAGGAGCGGTCATACGGCAGACCGGCCTCCCCCAGCGACGCCTCGGTCAGGGACACTCCGGCGCATCCCTTGATGGGGTAACTGATCAGCTCAACGACTCGGGCCACACCGGCACTTTACCCGGGGCTCCGGCCAGACCGTCATGACCTTGGTCACGGCCGCCGACCGGGCCGGGACCAGGGAAGACGCCACGGGAACGGGCACCGGGTCTCCTGAGCACGGAACACTGCGGGGACGCCCGGCCGGGTCCGCTGAGGGGTCCGCGAACGGATCTGCCGCCCTCCGGCCATCCCCGGGAAGCACGGGCGAACGGCCGGACGGCCCACCGCCCGGGGTCCGGCGGGCGTCTCACGGCACGCTCCGGCGCCCTGTGCGCCCCCGTGATCGCGTCCATGGAGAAAGCGTAGCGCCGAGTACGACGGCAGGCAGACCGCAGCAGACCCAGAACGACCGGCATATGGCGTAGGCGCGCTACGCATCCCACTGCCGTGATCCCCCGGCGTACGGTTTCCCGGAGCGAGCGGCGGAGCCGTACGGAAATGGCGGCACCGGTTGTCGCCCGGCTCCCGATCGCGCGGGACGCGGGGGTGAAATTCTCGGGGCCCCGCCGACGGGCGGCCCCCGGGATGGCGTGGAGAAGTGGAGGTGTACCAATGGTATGACCGGCGACGCGGTTCCCGCTATACGCGGTCCACGTGATTCTCCGCCAGATTCCGGCACCGCGCCGGGACTCCGTTTCCGGGAGATCCGCCACCCGTACCCCGGCGGCACGGACTCGCCCACGGCCGACAAGCCGTCGGGACAATGGGTAAACGGTACGTCAAGTCGCTATCCCCACCTGGGGTCCGACGACGGCCAGGAGCCCGGAACGCCTTCCCCTCCGGCCTCGGCCGGAGCAGGACGGCCCGCGTACGGACGGCCGGTCCCCGGACCGTGGCCCGCAATCCCGCCCGGCCCGCCAGGAGTTCCCGTCCGGAATCCCCGGCCGACATGGGTGCGTTCAGCCGGTATCGGCACCCCAGGGCGCCCGGCCCGGCCCCGGCCACCTGCCCCACTGTCGTACCGCCATCGGTCCGCGCGCCCGGCGGCGCCACCGGGCCCTCGGCGCTGCCGCCCTCCCGGGGACTCCCGCGCTCCCCCGTACCGCACGGCCGTTCCCCATTCCCGCCGCCATTCCCACCGGCTCCCTTCTTCTCTCTCCGCTCTCCTCCGCCGCAGCGGTACGGCCTTCTCCGTGCTCCCCTCACCGCACCGGCTTTCCGTGCCCCGGGCGAAGCAAGGAACGGTCGGTTCCGCCGCGGACGGCAGGGTTACGGCCGGGCCGGCCCGAGCGGGCCCGTCATGTGACCGATCTTGTCCAGGAGGCACGGCAATTGCGCTACGGAAGATCCAGTCCCCCCGGAACGCCCGGTACGGGACACCGCATTGGGCCGCCGAACTCCGATGCGAGGACCAACCATCCTTCACTCACGGGTAATTCACCGAGCGTCCACCGGGCATCCGTGACGGATCACCGGGAAACGAATGCGGTGGAATAGCGGGGCCGACGCGCTCGGCCCGAAAATCGTTTTCATCAACGCCCGGACCGTCCACCACGCGGAGATCACCGGCACGGCCGTGCCAACGCCCCCTCCGCCGCGGCCGGGTCCGTGCGCCCCCGACCCTCCACGCGCCCGCTCATGCGCAACTGAGGGAGCATCAGCCCCACGGGGGGCGCGACCCGGCGGCGCACGGCGATCCATGAGGCCCCCTGCGCCTTGTGACCGCCCGAGCCCGGCTGCGGTACTCATATCGCCCACCGGGGCCTCCGGAGGGCGAGTCGAGAGCCGTTGTGGAGAGGAACCAGCCCCATGGCCGTACGAGGAAGTCACCGTCGCTCCACGGCGCACAGCCGGGTCTCCCCGCTGCGCGCCGCGCTGACCGCGGGCAGCGTCGGCATCGTCCTGCCGATCCTCGGCACCGGCGTCGCCGCGGCGGCACCGGTCGACACCTGGGATCGGGTGGCCAAGTGCGAAAGCGGAGGCAACTGGCGCATCAACACGGGCAACGGCTACTACGGCGGGCTGCAGTTCGCGCAGCACACCTGGGCCGCCTACGGCGGTACCGCCTACGCCCCGCGCGCCGATCTGGCCACCAAGGGCCAGCAGATCACCGTCGCCGAGAAGGTCCTCGCCGCGCAGGGCCCGGGAGCCTGGCCGGTGTGCTCGGCGCGCGGGCGGCTGACCCGGTCCGGCCCGCCCGCCGCGGTGGCGAACCGCGGCGGCTCCCGGAGCGCCAAACCGCCGTCCCCACACCGTGCCGCGCGTCCGGCGGCGCCCCATCACAAACCCTCGGCCGGAGCTCCCGGCAAGGGTTCGGCGGGATCGTCGGGGAAGACACCGGGCCGGCACGCCGGGAAGCCGCGCACCCAGCATCCGGCCGGACGGAGCACGACCTCCGGGTCATACGCGGTGGTGCGCGGCGACACGCTGTCCGGCATCGCACGGCGGTCCTCCGTCAACGGCGGCTGGCGGGCCCTCTACCGGGCCAACCGCGCCACCATCGGCGTGGATCCGGATGTGATCCGACCCGGGCAGCGGCTCGCCCTGCCCTCCGCCCCGGTCCGTGCGCACCGCTCCGCGCCGCGGCGCGCCACACCGGCCGCCTCACGCCACTCGGCCCCGCGGAAGTCCGCCACCGGTGTCCACCAGGCCCCGGTCACCGGCCCGGTCAGCGCCGCGTACGGGACGCGCGGCGGGCGCTGGGCGTCCGGACAACACACCGGCGTGGACTTCGCCGTGCCGGTCGGCACCCCCGTCCACGCGGCCGCCGGGGGCCGGGTGGTGGCCGCCGGATGGGGCGGTGCCTTCGGCTACCAGGTGGTCATCCGGCACACCGGCGGCCTGTACACCCACTACGCGCACCTGTCGGCCGTGGGCGTACGTGCCGGGCAGACCGTCGAGGCGGGCCGCCGCATCGCCCGCTCGGGGAACACCGGCAACACCACCGGACCGCATCTGCACTTCGAGGTGCGCACCGGGCCGGGCTACGGATCCGATGTGGACCCGCTGGCCTATCTGCGGGCCCACGGCATCCACACCTGATCCGACGGCATCCGCCCACCCCCGTGACGCCGCGGTCGCCGCGGCCCCAGGGACCACATCCGGGGGTGGGAAGGGAGGCCGCCCGAGGCACGGCTCGGGCGGCCTCCCGCCGTCGTCGCGGCGCAACCGGGCCCCGGCGCTCAGCACCAGATGGCGACGGGCAGCCCGGCCTCCGTCAGCTCGGGCGGATCCGGCAGGCTCCGGGCGGTCCGGCGGGCGATGCGATGGGCGCTCCAGGCCGCCGCAGCGGCGTCCAGGAGATCGTCGGCCGGCACCCGTCCGGCCGGACCGAGTTCCTCGGGCAGGACGATGCCCTCGGCCACCAGCAGCCCACGGCGCACCGCCTGGCCGTTCCAGCTCTTCTTGCTCCAGGCCACCGGCTGGGAGCCGTTCATGGCGGCGAAGGAGACCTCGGGATGGACCTCGTGGAGCCGGTGGTCACCGCCGTCGCGGCAGGCGTTGGCCTCGCGCAGCTTGGCCGCGAGACCCCAGGTCTGACGGCTCATCCCGCGCCCGGTGATGCGGCGGCAGCACTGGTTGGCCGCGGCGTAGTCCTCCTCCAGCCAGACCTCGCGCGGGGGCACCGGGAAGACCCGGGACCGGTGCGGGGCCATCTCCGAGACGGCCAGTGTGTCCGCCCGCCGCTCACCGGTCTCCAGCAGCCCCAGCGGCATGTCGACGGCCACCACGGTGGCCTCCGGCACCCGGGAGAGCAACTCGGCCAGTCCGGTGGCGGTCCCGGCACCGGCGAACGCGCCCGCGCGGAGGGTCACCGCCACCCATCCGGTGGGACAGGCGTCCACCCCCACCACGGTCGCAGCGGCACCGGAACCGGGAACGGCCTGCGGAACGTCGCGTCGGGAACCCATGGGCGGTATCCGACCACGAGCCGGGCACGGGCGGACAGCCGGCAGGGCACATCGAACCCGTCCGGGTCGAAAATCGCTGGCCGGACGGTGGCGGACCGGGCCACCCTGGGTGCCCATGGAAGAAACGCACCACCACGGGCCGGTGGAACCACACCGGCCCCGCCATGAGATCCGCGCGCTCCACACCGCCGCCACGGTCACCGTGTACCAGGCGTACGGGCCGCACATCGGCCGTCCGGCGGCCCGCGAGGGCCGGTTCCCGGCCACGTGGAAGCGCGACCGGATGACCTGGATCAAACCGTCGTTCCTGTGGATGATGTACCGCTGCGGCTGGGGTGAGAAAGAGGGTCAGGAGACCGTCCTCGCCGTCGAGATCACCCGGGAGGGTTTCGACTGGGCGCTGCGCAACGCCTGTCTGTCGCACTACGTGCGCGGGCTGCACCCCGATCAGGGTTCCTGGCAGCGGCAGTTGCGGCGGTCGCCGTCCCGGGTCCAGTGGGATCCGGAGCGCGATCTGCGGCTGCGGCCCCTGCCGTACCGCTCCCTCCAGCTCGGGCTCTCCGGTGAGGCGGCCCGCCGCTACGCGGACGAGTGGACGGTGGCCATCACCGATGTCACCCCGCTCGCCCGGGAGATCCACGCGCTGGTGCGCGCGGACGAACTGGACGCGGCGGCCGCACTGCTGCCCGAGGAACGCCCCGTCCCGGTGGACGACGCGCTCCTGGCCCCGCTGCGCGCCTGAGCGCACGGACCGCCGACCGGCTCCGGGGGGGGAGTCTCATCCCTCCGCACCGCTCCGGCGCACCAACAGACCCGCCAAAGCGGTGCGTCGGTGCAGCACCGCACGTCCCGCGCGGACGGTGGTGATCAGCCCCGCACCCCGCAGCGCGGCGGTGTGGGCGGAGACGGTGGCGTTGCTGACGCGCAGCCGACGGGCCAGCTCACCGGTGGTGTGCGCGCGGGCCAGCAGGAGCAGCATCTCGACACGGGTCCGCCCGACCACCGCGGCCAGCGCATCGTCGTCCGCCCCGGCCACCGGTGGCGCCGGCGGGACACCCGGCCCCGCGGCGTAGGTCAGCACCACCGGCCGGCCCGGCAGATCGGAGATGAGCGGGCCGCCGGTCCAGTGGAACGTGGGCAGCAGCACCAGACCCCGTCCGTCCAGGGCGATCCGCCGCTCCACCGGTGCCGCGATCTCCCAGCCGCTCCCGTCCCAGCGGGCACCGGGAAGGAGGGCGGCCACGGCGGCGCCGACCCCGTCCTCGGCCACGGCCAGGGCATGCCGGCTGAACTCCTCCCGGTGCAGGTCCTGTACATGCGACCACACCGGGCGCACCAGGCTCTCGAACGCCGCCCGCTGGGCCCGGCCCAGCAGGTGCCAGCCGCCGGGCCCGCCCCGGTGCAGTTCGTGCAGCCACCCTGGGGCGCGACGCGGATGAGCGGCGTACACCCGCTCGATCTCGGAGCGGACCAGGGCACGCGGTGTGGCCCGGACGCTCGCCAGACCCTCGTCGAGATCGTCGTGGAACACATCGAGGAACACGGGCGCGACCGCGGCCGGGACCAGGTCGCCCAGCGGCTGGACGGCCGCCGGAAGACCGCGCAGCGCCCGCCGCCGCCAGTGGCCGAAGAGCAGCTCGCCGTCGGTCCGGCACATCATGCTCAAGGCCACGTTCAGCTCCTGCAGCGGAGCGGGACGGGGCGCGAACCGCACCTGGGCCACATCGGCGGCCGTACCGTGGATCCGGATCACTGCTCCCCCTGACGGCGCCGCACCAGCCTTGAGGCCAGGGCCTCAAGGCTCGCCCGTCACCCCCGCGGCGGCCAGGATCCAGTTCACCGGCCGACGGCACAAGGACCGGCGTCACACCGACCACCCGGGCCAACGGGACCGGTCGGCCCGACACGGCCACCCGCGCCCGCAGGACCGGTCGATCCGTCCAGGGGACACACAGGGAGAACGCCCATGACACACCGGAACGTCATCGACGGCGAGAGCCGCGCGGTGAGCCGACGGGCCGTCACCACCTCGGCCGTACTGGCCACCGCCGCACTGCTCACCCGCGCCGCGGGCACGGCCCGGGCCCGCGGCACGGGCCACGGCGGCGGTCCGACCGTACGGCTGCCCGCACCGACCGGACCGCACCGGATCGGCGTCACCACCCTGCATCTGGTCGACCACACCCGGCGCGACCCGTGGGACGAGGCCATTCCGGTGCGGGAGCTGATGGTGACGGTGTGGTACCCGGCCCGCGGCCACGGCGGCCCGGTGGCGCCCCAGATGACCCCGCGCGCCGCCCGCTCGTTCCGGAAGACGGCGCCGCTGCTGCGCCCGGGACTGCCGTCGGAAGGGGTGGACTGGGCCGCCACCGCGACCCACGCCCACCCCGACGCGCCCGCGCGGCGCGCTCCGTGCCCGGTGCTGCTCCACAGCCCCGGTGGCGGCGACCCCCGCACCCTGGGCACCGGACTCGCCGAGGACCTGGCGAGCCACGGCTTCGCGGTCGTCGCGATCGACCACCCCGGCGACGCGAGCGAGGTGGCCTTCCCGCGCCCGGCCCCCTACCGCAGGACGCTGCTGCGCCCGACCGTCTTCCGGGGAGACCCCCGGATGAACCCGCCGCAGTTCCACACCGCGATCGCCGCCCGGGTCGCCGACACCCGGTTCGTCCTGGACCGGCTGGCGGCACTGGCCGCGGGCCACCACCCCGGCACACACCACCGCCCCCTCCCCGCGGGACTGCCCGGTCTGCTGGACCTGGAGCGGACGGGCGTCTACGGGCATTCCGCCGGTGGCACCACCGCGGCCGAGGCACTGTACGAGGACCGGCGCCTTGCCGCCGCGGTCAACCTCGAAGGCTTCCTGGACGAGGCACCGACCGCGCCGGACCGGCCGGGGGAACCGCTGCCCATCGCCCGCCACGGCACCGACCGGCCACTGCTGCTGATGCGGACCGACGGCTTCACCGAGCGGGCGGCGCTGGAACGCTCCTGGTCGCCCTTGCTCGACCGCTCGGGCGGACGGATCGCACAGGCACAACTGAACGACGCGGCGCACTGGGTGTTCACCGACTACGCGGCACTCCTCCCCCAGCTCCAGGCCGCCGGACTGATATCCGCCGAAACCCGGAACCGGCTGATCGGCACCATGGACCCGGAGTGTTCCGTCCCGGCCGTACGCGAACGGGTGCGCGCGTTCTTCGTCCGGCACCTGTCGGCCCGCTGACCGACAGCAGGACGTCCCGGGGCCCGGCGCTCCCCGGGACGATCCCCTCTGCCCCACCCGTCACAATGGACCCATGTCCCAACGCAAGCGAGCGCCACGGCCGCCTCGCCGCACCACCCCCACCGCCTGCCCCTGCGGGCTGCCCGCCGACTACGACGACTGCTGCGGACGACTGCACCGCGGACAGGCCCGGGCAGCCACCGCCGAACAGCTGATGCGCTCGCGCTACAGCGCCTTCGCCGTCGGGGACGAGGCATACCTGCTGCGCAGTTGGCACCCCGACACCCGACCGCCCCGGATCGTCCTGGAGACCGGGACACGCTGGACCGGTCTGGAGATCCTGGGCACCACGGACGGCACCGCCTTCCACTCCACCGGCACCGTGGAGTTCCGCGCGCACTACACCGAAGGCGGCCGTGCGGGTGAGTTGCACGAGAACAGCCGGTTCTCCCGGCACGACGGCGACTGGGTCTATCTCGACGCCCTGACCAGCGGCTGACGCCTCTCCCCCGGCCGCCTCACCCGCCGGCCCGGACAGATGTTCCCCAGGATGTCGCCGACGCCTTCTGGTGCCCGGTCAACTCCGCCGCGATGCTGGGGCGCTGTGCGTGTGAACCACGCGAGCCCCATGGCCTCAGGGAGTTGCCATGCGTCCTGTCGCGTTCACCAGACCCCTGGCGGTGCTGGCCGCGGTCTCCGCCCTCGTGGCGGGCACCGCGGGACCGGCCGCCGCCGATGACACCCGCGCCCCGGCCCCCGAACCCCTGGCCCGCGACGCGGCCGAGATGCTGCGCCCCATCGCGCCGCCACCGCCCGCCGCCGCGGAGGGCGAGAAGGGCGCCGCTGACACCACCCCCGTGGCCGGCGGCGACGGTCTGCAGACCGCCCGCACCTCACGCCCCGTCGCCCCCGGCGTCGAACTGACCTCGTACGACCGACTGGAGTCCGACAAGTGGCTGCGGGTCGACTCGCTGTCGGTGGACCTCACCGCCGGGTCCGGGGTCGACTATCTGCACCCCGAGAAGGTCGCGAAGCGCGAACCGGTCTCGAAGCTGGCCGCCGGACACGACCCCGGACCGGGCCGCCGCACGGTGGCCGCGATCAACGGCGACTTCTTCGACATCAACCAGACCGGGGCCCCCGAGGGCATCGGCATCGGCGACGGACAGGTGGTCAACTCCGCCTCCGCCACCGGTCCGGGCAGGGCCGTCGGCATCGGTCCGCAGGCCGCGGGCCGCCTCCTCCAGCTCTACTTCGAGGGCACCCTCACCCTGCCCGACGGCGACCACCCGCTCGCCGCACTCAACGCCGCCAACGTCCCGGCGAACGGCATCGGCGCCTACAACGCCCAGTGGGGCGAGGCGGACCGGGCCCAGACCGTGGACGGCGCACGGCGCACCGCCGAGGTGGCCGTGGTGGACGGCAAGGTCAGCCGGGCCGCCTCGGCCCCCGGCAAGGGCTCCGTCCCGGCCGGTACGACACTGCTGGTGGGCAAGGACGCCGGGGCCGACGCCCTCTCCGCACTGGCCGTCGGCGACGGCGTGCGGATGACGTACCGGCCGCGCGCCGCCGACGGCGACCTCCCCCGCACCGCCGTCAGCGGCCGGGAACCACTCGTCGTGGACGGCAGACCCATCGGCCACGAGGGCGAGGGCAACAACACCGCGGCACCCCGCACGGCCGTCGGCTTCTCCCAGGACGGCCACCGTATGCAGGTGATCACCGTCGACGGACGGCAGGCCGACAGCGGCGGGGTCACCCTCACCGAACTGGGCCTGATGATGAAGGAAGCGGGCTCCTACGGCGCGCTGAATCTCGACGGCGGCGGCTCCTCCACCCTGGTGGCCCGTGAACCCGGCAGCGACCGTACCCAGGTGGAGAACAGCCCGTCCGACGGCAGCGAACGCATCGTGCCCAACGGACTGGCCTTCACCGCCCCCGACGGCAGCGGACGGCTCAAGGGCTTCTGGGTGGAGACGGCGACCGACCCCGCCGAAGCCCCCACCGCGGACCCGGTCCGCGGTGGCCACCCCGAGCGGGTCTTCCCCGGGCTGACCCGGCACCTCACCGCCGCCGGATACGACGAGACCTACGGACCCGCGACCGGCGCCCCCCACTGGCGGACCGCCGACCCGCGCGTCGGCCGGGTCTCCGCCGACGGCACCTTCACTGCCCGCCACGGCGGTACGACCACCGTCACCGCCCGGCGCGGCTCAGCCCGCGGCGCACTGAAACTGACCGTGCTGGACCGCCTCGACCGGATCCGGCCCACCACCCGGCTGCTCGGACTGGCCGATGCCCGGTCCACCGGCCGCTTCGGGATCGTCGGACTGGACGCGCACGGCGCCGGCGCCCCCGTCGAACCGTCCGACGTCCACCTCGACTACGACCACACGCTGTTCACCATCACCCCCGATACCTCGACCGGCTCCTTCACCGTCGCGGCACGCGGCGAGGAGGCCGCGGGCCGGGTGACGGTCCGCGTCGGCAACGCCAGCACCGTGCTCGCCGTCACCGTCGGACTCCGCGAACAGCGGGAGGCGGCCTTCGACGACGCCGGCCAGTGGACCTTCAGCCAGGCGCGCGCCTCCGGTTCGGCCGAGGCCACACCCGACGGACATACCGGCACCGGGCTGAAGCTGACCTACGACTTCACCCAGTCCACCGCCACCCGCGCCGCCTATGTCACCCCGCCACGGCCGATCGACGTGGAGGGCCAGCCGCAGTCGTTCGGCCTGTGGATCAAGGGGGACGGCAAGGGGGCGTGGCCCACGCTGCACCTCAAGGACGCCGCGGGTTCGGACCAGTTGCTGCGCGGCCCGTATGTGACCTGGACCGGATGGAGACATATCGACTTCACCGTTCCGGCCGGGGTCGCCTACCCGCTGACGGTCCACCGCTTCTACCTCGCCGAGACCGGCCCCGCCCGGCAGTACACCGGGGGCATCGTCATCGACGACCTGACGGCACGGGTGCCGCCCGCCGTCGACCTGCCCGCGCAGTCGCCCGACCCGGATCCGCTGATCGACAGCGCGGCACGGACCGGGAAGCGCGACTGGCGGTTCGCGGTGATGTCCGACGCGCAGTTCGTGGCACGCGAACCCAACAGCCCCATCGTCGCCCAGGCCCGGCGCACCCTGCGGGAGATCAAGGCGGCCCGGCCCGACTTCGTGGTCATCAACGGGGACCTGGTGGACGAGGGCTCGCCCGCCGACCTCTCCTTCGCCCGGACCGTGCTGACGCAGGAGCTCGGCGCCTCCGTCCCCTGGACTTACGTGCCCGGGAACCACGAGGTCATGGGGGGACGGATCGACAACTTCACAGCCGAGTTCGGGCCCGCACACCGCACCTTCGACCACCGCGGCACCCGCTTCATCACCCTCGACACCTCCAGCCTCGGACTGCGCGGCGGGGGCTTCGACCAGATCAAGGAGTTGCGCGCCCAGCTGGAGGCCGCCGCCCGCGACCGGGGCGTCGGCTCGGTCATGGTGATCGAGCACGTCCCGCCACGCGATCCCACCCCGCAACAGGGCAGCCAGCTGAGCGACCGCAAGGAAGCCGCGCTGCTGGAGAACTGGCTCGCCGACTTCCGCCGGACCAGCGGCAAGGGCGCGGCCTTCATCGGCGCCCACGTCGGCACCTTCCACGCCTCACGGGTGGACGGCGTCCCGTATCTGATCAACGGCAACTCCGGCAAGTACCCGGCCACCCCGGCGGACCGGGGCGGCTTCACCGGCTGGTCGATGGTCGGGGTGGACCACGTACCGCCGAAGGCGCGGGCCGAGGCGCGCCGCGCACCGTGGAAGGGCGGGCCGGACTGGGTGTCGGTCCAGACCCGGCCACATGTGGACGGGCTCACCGTCACCGCCCCGGCCCGACTGCCCGCCGGACAGGACGCCACGGTGACGGCGGAGCTGATCCAGGGCGAAGGACCCAGCGCCCGGCGGGTACCGGTCCGGTTCCCGGTCAGCGCGGACTGGCGCGGTTCGGCCACCCTGTTCATCGGCGATCCGGCCCACGCCGGGCGCCGCCATGTGGCGGCGTACGACCCGGTGAGCGGCACCCTGACCGCGCTGCGCCGGGGAACCGCCACGCTCACGGTCGAGGTCAACGGCGCGACGGCACAGGCACGTTTCTCGGTGACCGCACACGCCGTGACGGTCGCCGCGGCCGCGTAGCCCGGCCGGAAGGGGCGGGGTCGCAGGCGCGGCCCCGCCCCGGATGCGGAACGCTCAGCCGTCCCAGGCGCGGCGGACCTGTTCGAAGCGGGTGGGCAGCGGGGGCCGCCGCGCCGCGTACCGCGCGTTGGTGCGGTGGGCGAACCGGCGCCAGGAGAGCACCAGTCCCTGGCGGGTGATGGGCAGCCCCGCCGCCACCGTCACCCCGTGGTCATGGGTGTGGTGCACCGTCAGCAACAGCGCGTCCGGCACCGACCCCTCCAGCTCGGCACAGAGCTCCCGGCGCACCCGCAGCCAGCGGCGCAGCACCAGGACCGTGCCGGGATCCAGCCCGTGACGGCGCGGCACACGGTGTTTGCCGTGTTCGAGCGTCACCCATCCGGCGTCCAGGTCGAGCGCCCGGACCGTACAGCGCAGCAGGCCGCCGTACCGGGCGCCACTGGCCCGGGCGAGCCCCACCACGACCGCGAGCCGCACGGTCTCCGGTTTGGCCCCCTCCTCCATGGCCTGGACGGACAACAGCCGCCACACCCACTCGGCCTCGGCCGCCGAGACCGGTGGCCGTGGGTACCGGTCCTCCGTGGTGTCCGCCATCGCCGCCTCCCCGTCCGTCGGTTCGCTTGACACACTATTTCATCCCGGGGGCGGAGACGGTCGGCCCACCGCGGGATGCGGTCGGCGCGGCGGTCCGCGCGGTACGGTCGCCCCGTGCGTCTGCTCCTGATGTCCGACACCCATCTGCCCCGGCGTGCCAAGGTCCTGCCGCGGGAACTCCTCGACCGGCTGCCGGACGCCGATGTGGTCTTCCACGCGGGCGACTGGGTCGACACGGCCACCCTGGATCTGCTGGAGGCGCGGTCCCGGCGGCTGATCGGCGTGTACGGCAACAACGACGGGCCCGGACTGCGGGCGCGGCTGCCCGAGGTGGCCAGGGTGGAGCTGGACGGGCTGCGGTTCGCCGTGGTGCACGAGACGGGGGCGGCGCGGGGCCGGGAGCGGCGCTGCGCGGAGCTCTTCCCCGAGGCGGATGTGCTGGTGTTCGGCCACAGCCACATCCCGTGGGACACCACGACCGAGGACGGGCGGCTGCGACTGCTCAATCCCGGCTCCCCCACGGACCGGCGCAGACAGCCCTACTGTACGTTCATGACAGCCGCGATCGAGGCCGGCCGGCTCACCGCCGTGGAACTGCACCGGCTGCCGCCCCGCCGCTGACCGATCGCCGCTTCGCCCACGGGCGTTCCGGCCCGTTCCCCCCGTCCGTCCTCGTCTCTCCTTCTCCCTTCAGCCCCGCGTTCGTCCTGTTCCCGCGGGTGTGAAGGAGTGCATGAGGATGAGGGAAGGCGGTCCCGCCGCGCGACGGCGGTCACTGGCGGCCGTGTCGTCAGGGGTGTTCTGCGTCCAGCTGGACGCGTTCGCGCCTGATGGCGGGCGCCGGGCGGCTGGGCGATCTGCTGGGACGGCGCATGGTGCTGACGGTGGGTCTGATGGTGTTCGGGGTGGCCTCGCTGGTGTGCGCGCTGGCGCCGTCGCTGCCGGTGCTGGTGGCCGCACGGCTGGCACAGGGCGCGGGCGGCGCGCTCACCATGCCGGTGGGGCTGGCGCTGCTGACGAACGCCTATCCGCCCGGGGCGCGCGGCCGGGCGCTGGGGTGGGCGCTGGGCGCCGGGGGTGTGGCGACCGCGTGCGGTCCATTCGTCGGCGGTGTGCTGACCGGGGCACTGTCCTGGCGCGCGGTGTTCTGGGTGAATGTGCCGGTGGCGCTGATGGCCGCGGCGTGGGCGGCGCGGGCGTCGGATTCGCGCGACACCGCGGCACCGCGGAGCGTGGACGGGAAGGGCCTGGTCACGCTCACCGCGGCGGTGGCCGGGCTCGCGGTCCTCGTCGACCGCGGTCCGGTGTGGGGCTGGTTCTCCGGCCGCGTGGTCCGCACGCTGGCGCTGGCCGCCGTGGCACTGCTGGTGTTCGTCCGGTGTGAGCGCGCCGCGGCGCATCCGCTGGTGGGGCCCGGGCTGTTCCGCAACCGACCGTTCGTGGTGCTGACGGCAGCCGGGGCGGTGGCCAATGCCGCGACCGTGGTGTTCCTGTTCGTGGTGCCGCTGGCGCTCCAGGGCCCGTGGGGACTGTCGGCGGCGGGGGGGGGGGGGGGGGGGGTGCTCCCCCCCCCCCCCCCCCCCCCCCCCCCCCCCCCTTCCCCCCCACCCCCCCCCCCCCCCCCCGGGGCCGTAGACGGGGTGGTGTTTTTGGGGTTGGGGGGGGAGGGGGGTCTCCGCG